>NZ_JBPNYQ010000001.1:0-293407 GCF_051235485.1 Pseudoalteromonas nanhaiensis
AATTATTGATTGAAAAAGATCAGTTACCTGAATTTAAGTAGGGGCAACTGATCAAAATATATGTGAAAGAGTACTAGTTTATTGATTTTAGATGAACCATGCCTAGGTCTTGATGAAGCGAATAGGCAACGCGTGTTGTTACTAATAGAAAAAATCTGCGCCGCGGGTACCAGTACTGTAGTTTACGTTAACCATCATGCCAGTGATAAAATTGCAGGCATCGACAACTATTTAGAGATGGCTGATTTCACAAAAAAAGCGCCATAAGGCGCTTTTTTCAGTTGTTTATATATTTAGATACGGGTAATGGTGAAACCTTTATCTGTTAATTGTTTTAATAAACCATGTTGCTCAGGTAAGTGTAAAGCACCTACAGCTATGAACAGTTTTTCTTTACCAATGCGAGTCGATAGTTGCTCAACCCAGTCATTATTGCGATCAATCAGCATAACCTGCTCACTTAATTCACCGTATTGTGAGTCGTCAAAACTTTCGTTATAAAAAGAGGTTAACGTTTTCATATCGCCTGACTTCCACGCCTTAATCAGACCTAAAAAGTAGGTATCGACATCAGCGAGTTGCTCAAAGGTTTCCTCAATCATTTTGTCGTTCATGATCGCTAGGTGTTCAAACATTTCCATTTGTCGTTCTAGAGTTTCTAACTCACCTACGACAATGTTATTTTCTTTAGCGTAAGCAAGAACCTGTTTGTCTATCCCATATTGATCTGAAAATCCAACGCGTTGAAATTCCATTTGCATCATCGTAATCATAACCGCCCAAGGCGCTAAGTTCTTAAACATCGCAATATCAATTGATTTGTCAGCAAAGTACTTTTGCAGTTTCGCATAGTTAGCTGGCGATAATTCTGACTGTAATGTTTTACCATCTTTTAGCATCATAAATGGCAATGAGCGACGTTGCATCTCCATAGGAGATATTGAGCTAATATCCACCTCAACAATCACTTTATCACTATTATCAAGGGCCTGAGTTACTTTGTTTGGCAAGCCTTTCATGCTGGTATCACCCACATGAACAGTGCCAAATAAATAAGAGGCAACGCCGTTTTTTTCTACCTTCCATAAGCCAGGTTCTGCAAAAACATGCTGACTAAAGCCAAGCACTAAAACAAGACAAAACAAAACCTTGATATGCTGAATGAGTTTCATAACTTTCCTTTTAAGCTGTCGTTATTTTCAATACTAAACTAATTTTTTGTTGGTCGTTAAATTAAATCGCTCTCAAATAGAAATTCAGCAATATCCTAGATAAAAATTAATCAATCATTTAATGGCTTATTACGAGGTATGAAATTTCAAAAAACGAACGATATCGAAAAATAAATCCGTAATAATTGTTTTTGTGCATATATTTTTCTTTAAATTCGCGTTTGCCTTGTTTTTTTGAATTGATTTTTATGTTGACTTAACGGGCTTGTCGCGGTACTAATAGAAAAAGGCAGCGGGATGGCTAGATTTCCGCTACAAATGAACAAAATTTGGTTACAGATAATGCTTACTAACAAACTCACTCTTATTCTAATTAACGTCGTGGTGATTATTATTACCGCGGGGGCTAGTTAGTGCTTGGAGAAAAGTAAAGCATTTAAAAAGCCCCCCGCACTTAATAGTCCGGGGGGCTTTTTCGTTTAAAGGGTTTGAATCGCAGCAAATACACAATGTCACTGAGGAATGAGGATTTACGATGACAGGCGCAGAGTTAACAATCGATTTATTAGCCAAACATGGCGTTAAGGATGTTTTTGGATACCCAGGTGGTGCCATCATGCCTATTTACGACGCTTTGTACGGTGCGCCAGTCAAGCATTACCTGACACGCCATGAGCAAGGTGCTGGTTTTGCGGCCGTAGGCTTTGCACGTAGCACGGGTAAGTTAGGTGTGTGTTTTGCAACATCGGGCCCAGGTGCAACTAACTTAATCACTGCACTTGCCGATGCCATGATGGATTCAGTGCCATTACTTGCTATAACAGGGCAAGTGCCAACCGCTGCGATAGGCTCAGATGCTTTTCAAGAAGTGGATGTGTTGGGTATGTCATTATCATGCACAAAGCACAGCTACATGGTTGAACGTGCAGAAGACCTTGCCGAAATCCTGCAAGAAGCCATCCACCTAGCACAAAGCGGTCGCCCTGGCCCTGTGTTAGTTGATATCCCCAAAGACATTCAAATGGCGCAAGTGCCATTCCACCCTTGGCTAGCTGCAGAAGATTATTTACCTAAACTAGACCCAAACCAAGTTGCTATAGCAAATCAAATCTTAAGCGAAGCACAGCGCCCAGTAGCCTACGTGGGCGGTGGCGTACAAGCCGCTGATGCGCAAAACGAGCTTATGCAGTTTTTAGAAAAAACACATATGCCTGCGGTTTCAACCTTAAAAGCGTTAGGTAGTGTGTTACCTGATTACGATTATGACTTAGGTATGCTAGGTATGCATGGCGGTAAAGCGGCTAACCTAGCGGTGCAAGAATGTGATGTATTAGTTTGTATCGGCGCCCGTTTTGACGACCGAGTAACTGGCAACTTGAGTAAGTTTGCGGCAAAAGCAAAGGTGATCCACTTAGATATCGATGCTGCTGAAGTAGGTAAACGCAAGCCTGTAAAAGCGTCGTTAGTGGCAGATTTAAAAACCTCATTACCGCAACTTGATTGTTTTGTGACACCTGACGAGTGGTTGACTCATATCGAAAGTATGATGAAAGAGCATGCTTGGCGTTACGACTACCCGGGCGAAAAAGTATTTGCTCCTTATTTGTTAAACCAACTAAGTCAAAAAATGCCATCAACCGGCGTAGTGTGTTGTGATGTTGGCCAGCACCAAATGTGGGTTGCGCAGCATATGAAATTTAGCCACCCAAGCAATCATTTAAGTAGTGGTGGTGCAGGTACTATGGGCTTTGGTTTACCGGCAGCGATCGGTGCCCAAGTTGCTCGCCCAAATGATTTTGTGATCACTGTGTCAGGTGATGGCTCAATCATGATGAACATTCAAGAGCTGGCAACGATTCGTCGTAACAACTTACCAGTTAAAATTTTAATCTTAGATAACCAGCGTTTAGGCATGGTACGTCAATGGCAACAGCTATTTTTTGAGGGCCGTTATTCTGAAACCAATCTTTCGGATAATCCTGATTTTGTAGCACTTGCGGCAGTATTTGGTATTCCAGGTCAAACCATCACTAAAGCAGATGAGGTCGATGCTGCGGTTGATGCGTTAGTGAAAAGTGAAGGTCCTTACATTTTACATGCTTGTATTGATGATAAAGAAAATGTATGGCCGCTCGTGCCACCAGGTGCAGCCAATGATGAAATGATGACGGAGACAGTAAAATGAAACACACCCTAACGATTACATTAAAAAATCAAAGTGTCGCAGTTGAGCGCTTTTTACGCGTTGTTCGTCATCGCGGTTTTGATTTAACAACAATGAACCTAGAAATGGCTGATGGAACTTTTCATGTCACCATGACAGTCGACAGCGATAAGCCAATTTATTTACTAACATCACAGTTAAATAAATTGGTTGATGTAAGACAGGTCAGCATTGAAAACCAGTTTCACCAACAGGCAATGTAACAACGAATAAACTAATTCAACAGGTCGCTTAAGCGCTAAAACGACGGTTAAGCGAATAAATAAATTTTTGGAATGAGGAAGTCAGTGGCATGCCACTGCAACAACTGAGGTAATTATGGCTAAATTAAGAAGTGCAACAACAACAGAAGGTCGCAAACGTGCAGGTGCGCGCGCACTATGGCGTGCAACGGGGATGACAGATAAAGACTTTGGTAAGCCGATTATCGCAGTTGTTAACTCATACACTCAGTTCGTTCCTGGTCACGTTCACCTTAATCAGTTAAGTGAACTAATGGCCGAAACCATCACCGAAGCAGGTGGTGTACCAAAAGAGTTTAATACCATTGCAATCGATGATGGCATCGCAATGGGTCACGGCGGTATGCTTTATTCACTGCCATCGCGTGATTTAATTGCTGACTCAGTTGAATACATGGTTAATGCACACTGTGCCGATGCTATGATCTGTATTTCTAACTGCGACAAAATCACCCCAGGAATGATGCTGGCAGCGCTTCGTTTAAACATTCCAGTTATCTTTGTATCGGGTGGGCCAATGGAAGCAGGTAAAACACGCCTTGCTGATATCGATATCAAGCTCGACTTGGTTGATGCCATGGTTAAAGGGGCTGATACCTCTGTGAGCGATGAAGATTCAGAAAAAGTAGAGCGCTCAGCGTGCCCTACTTGTGGCTCGTGTTCAGGTATGTTTACTGCCAACTCAATGAACTGTTTATTAGAAGCGATTGGTCTGGCACTACCGGGTAACGGAACCACACTTGCAACGCATAAAGACCGTAAGCAGCTGTATGTTGAAGCGGGCGCACGCATTGTTGATTTATGCCGTGAATACTATCAAAAAGATAATGCAGCGGTATTACCACGTGCTATTGCAAATCGCACCGCTTTTATGAATGCGATGGTGGTTGATATTGCCATGGGTGGTTCATCAAATACGGTGCTTCACTTATTAGCTGCGGCGCAAGAAGCAGGTGTAGACTTTGATATGTCGCACATCGATGAGCTATCTCGCAAAACACCATTCCTATGTAAAGTGGCACCCGCGACAAACAAATACCACATTGAAGATGTTCACCGTGCTGGTGGCATGATGGCCATCATCCGAGAACTAGGCAAAGCTGGATTAGTTGATTTATCAGTTGATCACGTAGCAGGTCATACTATGGCTGAGATGGTTGCTAAATGGGACGCGACCGATCCAAGTAACGAAGTGGCGCAAAAATTCTATAAAGCGGGCCCTGCAGGTATTCGAACTACAAAAGCAATGAGCCAAGAATGCCGCTGGCCAGAACTTGATAATGACCGAGAAAACGGTTGTATCCGCAGTGTTGAAAATGCTTTTCGTCAAGATGGTGGCTTAGCTGTGTTATCGGGCAACCTTGCCCTTGATGGCTGTATTGTTAAAAGCGCCGGTGTTGTTGAAGAGATGCTACATTTTGAAGGCCCTGCCGTTGTTTATGAATCACAAGATGATTCGGTAGAAGGTATTTTAAATGGCGAAGTAAAAGCGGGTGATGTGGTTGTTATTCGCTACGAGGGGCCAAAAGGTGGTCCGGGCATGCAAGAAATGCTGTACCCAACAAGTTACTTAAAATCGGTTGGTTTAGGCGAAAAATGTGCGCTTATCACAGATGGTCGTTTCTCAGGTGGTACGTCGGGCTTATCAATTGGCCACGTTTCGCCAGAAGCAGCAAGCGGCGGTGCAATAGCCTATGTTGAAAACGGCGATAAAATAATCATTGATATCGCGACCCGTGAAATCACTTTGGCGTTGTCTGATGAAGAGCTTGAAGCGCGTAAGCAAAAACAATTAGCGCGTGGTAAAGATGCATATAAACCATTAAATCGTGAACGCTATGTATCGCCTGCACTTAAAGCCTATGCGTTACTTGCAACCAGCGCAGATAAAGGAGCTGTGCGCGATTTAGCTAAACTTGAGGAGCTAAGTTAATTATGGTGTCCCAAGAGCTCGATTATTTTCGCGCTATCATCCAAGCGAACATGGAGCCGCTTGCAAAAGTCACTGAGGTCAGCGAAATGGCTGAACTCAGTGCGCGATTAGGCAATCATGTGTGGTTAAAGCGTGAAGACCAACAACCGGTTTATTCATTTAAGTTACGTGGTGCTTTTCATAAGCTGGGCAAGCTGCCAAAAGGGTCTGATGTGATCACGGCTTCAGCTGGCAATCATGCACAAGGCGTAGCACTGAGTGCCTCTTTTTTAGGGCATAAAGCAACTATTGTGATGCCAGTTACAACACCCGAAATTAAAGTCAATGCAGTGCGTGCTTTAGGTGGTGAAGTGGTATTACACGGCCATCATTTTGATGCGGCAAAAGCCCATGCTTTAGAGCTCACAGAGCAGCGCAATGGGGTATTTGTACCACCGTTTGATGATCCTGATGTGATTGTTGGCCAAGGTACGGTTGCCCGTGAATTAATGCAACAGCTTAATGATCTTGATGCAGTCTTTATTCCTGTGGGGGGCGGTGGCTTACTTGCAGGCATGGCGGTGTACATTAAATCTTTACGTCCCGATATCAAAGTTATTGGTGTTGAAGCCGACGAGAGTGCTTGTTTAAAAGCTGCGCTTGAGGCTGGCAAACCCGTTGAGCTTGACCGCGTTGGCAGCTTTGCGGATGGCGTAGCAGTAAAAATCATCGGTACAGAAACCTTTCGTTTAGCGCAAAAGTTTTGCGATGAAGTTGTCACTGTAACGGGCGATGAAATCTGCGCAGCAATGCAAGATATCTTTGTTTCAACCCGTGCTATAGCGGAGCCTTCAGGAGCACTATCAACAGCGGGTTTAAAGAAGTGGTGCCAACAAAATGGTGTGAAAGGCTTAAACGTAGCTGCGATTTTATCGGGTGCAAACTTAAACTTTGACCGCTTACGTTATGTTGCTGAGCGAACCGCGCTTGGTGAAAAGAACGAGGCACTTCTTGCCGTAACTATCAAAGAAGAAAAGGGCAGCTTCAAGCAGTTTTGCGCTTCTTTAGGTGGGCGTGCAATCACCGAATTTAACTATCGTTATGCAGGACCAGGCGAAGCACAAATTTTTGTTGGTATTGCTTTGAGGCAAGGCCAACAAGAGCTTGATGAGCTGAAAGGCGCACTGACTGAAAATGGTTATACGTTTTGCGATCTATCAGATAACGAGCTGGCTAAATTGCATATTCGTTATATGGTGGGTGGTAAAGCACCGGCTCAGTTGCATGAACGTCTGTTACGTTTTGAGTTTCCTGAATACCCAGGTGCACTAGCGCGTTTCTTAGATACACTAGGTAGCAATTGGAGTATCACTTTATTCCACTATCGTAATCATGGTGGGTCAATTGGTAATGTTCTGGCTGCCTTTGCTATTGAGCCGAGTGATTATGAGGTATTTAACGAGCACTTGAACCGGTTGGGTTATAACGTTCAAGATGAAACAAATAACCCATGTTTTACGCAATTTTTAACCACTCAAGGCCAAAAGTTAGCTGATGTAAAAGCGGCTAATCAATAAAACCGATTTAAGGCTCCTTTTGGAGCCTTGATTTTTTATTGGCTTTTCCTATAGTTAATGGATGGTTTTCAAGCAAGGATGATGCGTGCGTGGAACTCGCTATTACATAGGGTTACTTTGTTTAATGTGCAGCTTGAGTGCATTGAGTAAGGATAAGGTTACCCTACAATTAAAATGGACTCATCAATTCCAATTTGCTGGCTATTATGTGGCATCACAGAAAGGCTTTTATAAAGAAGCAGGCCTTGATGTAACAATTTTACCCGCCGATCCAAACGACCCTGATACCTTCCCTAAAGTGTTAAGTGGCAAAGCTGACTTTGCAATTACTCACTCAGGCATATTGCAAAAGCGCCAACAAGGAGCGCCAGTTGTTGCCTTAGGAGCCATACTGCAGTTTTCACCTTATTGTTGGATGGTGAAAAATAACTCAGATATTTTTCAGCCTCGAGACTTTGTAGGCAAGAAAATTAGTAAAGTAAGCTCGTTGGAAAACGCCGAATTACTAGTCATGCTTCGTAAAGCTGGATTAGATTATCAACATTTAATAGAGGCAAGCACCGAAGGAGGAATTGAGCAGTGGCTTAATGGTGAGCTTGATGCGGTGCAAGTGTATGTTACCAATGAACCTTATACAATGACGCTGCGTGGTGTGGGGCACCGATTAATCTGCCCACAAAAGTTTGGTCTAAATGTGTATAGCGATATTTTATATACTTCAGAGTCGATGCTCAAAGCTAATCCTGATGTTGTTAACCGCTTTTATCAAGCAAGTATTAAAGGCTGGCGCTATGCATTACACAACATGAATGAGACGATTGCATTGACCAAAAAGCACTATGCGGTTCATAAGAGTATTCAAGAACTTGCCCATGAAGCTGATGTGTTGGTCAATTATATTCAGCCGCCAGGAATTAACATCGGCAATATGTCGATGGCTAAATGGCGATTGATTGCTGACTTATATGGACTCAGCCAAGACGAGTTTGATCAAACGTTTGCCGGTTTTATGTATCAACACCAGCAAGATGAGGGATTAGAATTATCGTGGATGCTGATTTTAGCAATTTTATTAAGCATTGCCTGCATTCCATTATATATCCACTTGAACAGAAGTAATCTGCGCTTGTAAAAACTGTTATACTACATTTTATTTGTTGTCGTTTTGTAGTTATGACCCTTGCTCAGCAGTTTGCTGCCTTAGATACTTTGCTTTTTTCAACCCGTCAGTACTGGCAATGTACCGCATTTGATTATGATGCAATCCCTTGGCCTGAACTTTCGTCTTTATTATGGGCGCTTGACGATCAACAAGTTAGTGAACTAGATAGTGACCAGAATGCGTTGTATGCCTATTTTGCAAAGGCAATTAAGGGGCTCGATGAGCTTCAATCGTTATGCGAACTTCCCACAACCCAACAAACCCGAGATGAGTTTCCATTTTGGATCAGTAACGGCATTAAAGGACGTAAGTTCGAGCAACTACAGGACTTTGTTGCAGCGATTAGCCAGCAGAAGTCACAGTATCCAGTACTTGAATGGTGTGCTGGAAAAGGGCATTTAGGGCGCATGCTCGCTTTTAATGGAGCACCGAGTATTCATAGCATAGAACTACAAGCGCATTTGTGTGAACAAGGCCAACACAGTGCTAATCAACAACAATTACCTATGCAGTTTTCGCAAGCTAATGTACTTACCGATGATGTTACTGAGTATTTTAAAGAGCAACAGCATGCCGTTGCGTTGCACGCCTGTGGTCGATTGCATCAAACATTTATGCAGCAAGCAAGTGATGCTAAAACTCAGCAAATAAGCTTTTCTCCATGTTGTTATCATTTATTCACGGATAACGATTATCAAGCAATGAGCGAGCCTGCAAAGCAAAGCCAGCTTGCGTTGACTCATCGCGATTTAAAATTGGCACTACAAGAAACCGTCACTGCTCCGAGTCGTGTTGATAAAGTACGAAAAACTGAAGTCGAATGGCGGCTTGGTTTTGATGCGTTGCGTAAATCAATCACGGCAGAGCAGCACTATGTTAGTGTCCCGTCGGTGAACAAAGCGATCTTTTCTGATTCTTTTAAATCATTTTGTTTATGGGCTGCTGAGAAAAAATCATTATCACTGCCAGAAGATATTGATTACCATGAATTTTTAGCAATAGGGAAACAACGAAAACGAGTAACTGAGCGTGTTGAACTCGTCCGACATGTGTTCAGAAGGGCAATTGAAGTTTGGCTCGTGCTCGATCGTGCTTTATATTTGCAACAACAAGGGTATCAAGTAACGGTTAGTACGTTTTGTGAAAAGCAGCTCACCCCAAGGAATATCTTGATCCAAGCTAATTATTAAAACATCGTAAAGAGGCGCAATGAGAAAGTTAAAAAATTTATTCGAAAATAATAGACGTTGGGCAGCGCGTACGAGTGAAAATGATCCTGAGTTTTTTAAAATTCTATCAATGCAGCAAAATCCAGAGTACTTGTGGATCGGTTGTTCAGATTCGCGTGTACCGGCTAATGAAATCGTTGACTTGTTACCGGGTGAATTATTTGTTCACCGTAATGTAGCAAATGTCGTTGTTCATACTGATCATAACTGTTTATCAGTAATGCAGTATGCTGTTGAAGTGCTTAAAGTAAAACACATCATGGTGGTCGGTCACTATGGTTGTGGTGGTGTGCAAGCGGTATTAAATGAAGCGAGCTTTGGTTTAATTGATAACTGGCTTCGTCATGTAGGTGATGTAAAAGAAAAACACATCGAACAACTTAACGCATTACCTGAAAAAGAGCGTTTAAATAGTCTGATAGAATTAAACGTTATTGAACAAGTACGTAACGTGTGCCGTACTAACATAGTGCAAGATGCGTGGGCGAAAGGCCAAGAGTTAACAATTCATGGTTGGGTTTATGGCTTAGCGAATGGTCACCTCAATGACTTAGAGTCGGTTGTGACGTGTGCTGAAGAAGCTAATGAGACCTATGGAATTGCGGTTAAGCGTGTATTTGAACGAGTGGCTGAAAAAAGCTAATACCGAATAAAGTAGAAAAAAGGAGAGCTAATTCGCTCTCCTTTTTTATTGTTCGTCTTGTTTGCTAGCAAGTTGCTGCTCAAGTAATGCAACTTTCTCTTCAAGCTCAGTGAGTTTTTCACGAGTACGAATAAGTACTTGGCTTTGAATATCAAACTCGTCACGGCTTACAAAGTCCATCTCAGCAAGTTTGTTTTGAATAGCTTGCTTAGTTTTGCCTTCGATTGTATCGGCAAGGTTTTTCACACCTTGCGGCATGTTATCAGTAATTTGCTTAGCGATTTCTTCAAGTTTTGCTGGGTTGATCATGTTCGTCCCTTGAGTCACGTAAAAAAACAATCTTACCTTATTGGCTAGGCGTAGTGTAGTGATTACGGTAAAATTGCCCGTCCTGTCTTTGGATAATTTCTTTAGGGGCTTATGAAACTCAACCCAAAACAAGATGAAGCGGTAAAGTATATTAGTGGGCCGTGTCTGGTATTAGCCGGTGCGGGCTCTGGTAAAACGCGTGTTATTACTAATAAAATCGCTTACTTGGTGCAAAAGTGTGAGTATCAAGCACGCAATATTGCTGCGGTAACCTTTACCAATAAAGCAGCAAAAGAGATGCGTGAGCGTGTCACGCAAACACTTGGCAAGCAAGAGTCAAAAGGCTTATGGGTTTCAACGTTTCATACCCTCGGGCTTGAGATAATCAAAAAAGAGCTAACCACTTTAGGCTTTAAGCCCGGATTTTCGTTGTTTGATGATCAAGATACCAACCAGCTATTAGCTGAGCTGACCGAAGAAGAGCTTAAAAAAGACAAAGACTTACTCAACCTGCTTAAGATGCAAATAGGCAGCTGGAAGAACGAATTAATTCTACCTGAGCGTGCTATTCGCGAAGCCAGAGAGCCGCAAAAAGCTTTATTTGCCCAGCTGTATGCGCGTTATCAAAATCAACTGCGGGCTTATAATGCGCTTGATTTTGATGATCTGATAATGATCCCCACTTTATTACTTAGCCAAAACGCCACTTCTCGTGAGCGTTGGCAACAGCGTTTTCGTTACTTGCTGGTGGATGAGTATCAAGATACTAATACCAGTCAGTATCAACTGGTTAAATTATTAGTGGGTGAGCGAGCTCGTTTTACCGTGGTAGGCGATGACGACCAATCAATTTACTCATGGCGCGGTGCCAGACCACAAAACCTTGTGTTATTGAGTAAAGACTTTCCGGGCTTACGTTTGATTAAGCTTGAACAAAACTACCGAAGTGCTGGGCGAATTCTTAAAGCGGCGAATATTTTGATTGCCAATAACCCTCATGAGTTTGATAAAAAGCTATTTAGTGAGCTTGGTTATGGTGAGCCTATCAAGGTCATTGGTTGTCGTGATGAAGAGCATGAATCAGAGCGAGTGGTGGCAGAGATCATTTCTCATAAATTTATGAAACGCACCAGCTATAAAGATTACGCAATTTTATACCGTGGTAACCACCAAGCGAGAGTGTTTGAAAAAGCACTCATGAGCAACCGCATTCCTTATAAGATCAGCGGTGGTATGTCGTTTTTCTCTCGCTCAGAAATTAAAGACATCATGGCTTACTTACGCCTATTGGTGAACCAAGATGACGACAACGCATTTTTACGAATCGTCAATACGCCACGCCGTGAGATTGGTACGGTCACTTTGGAAAAGCTAGGTACGCTTGCTAATGAAAAACATATCAGCTTATTTGCTGCCTGTTTTGAGCCTGAGCTTGCGCATCGACTAAAAGGCCGTGGTTTTAATGCTTTAGCTGGTTTTGCCCGTTGGGTGGTTGAGCTATCTGATAACGCTGTACGTGGTGACACCCTTGAAGCAGTTAAAGAATTAGTTAGGCAAATTAATTACGAAGCATATCTTTACGAGTCATCACCGAGTGCAAAAGCCGCTGAAATGCGCATGAAAAACGTCTCAGAGCTTTATCGTTGGATCACTGATATGCTGACAGGGGACGCAGACAATCCGCCGCTGAACCTCGCTGAAGTGGTCAGTAAACTGACCTTACGTGACATGCTTGAGCGTAACGAAGAAGAAGACGAATCCGATGCGGTACAATTACTAACGCTACATGCTTCAAAAGGTTTGGAGTACCCGTATGTGTTTATGGTTGGCATGGAAGAGGGGTTATTACCGCACCAAGTGAGCATTGATGAAGATAACGTCGAAGAAGAGCGTCGCCTTGCTTATGTAGGTATTACGCGTGCTCAGCAAGAGCTGGTAATGACCTATGCTAAGTTACGCCGTCAATTTGGTGAAACCTCAGAGACTGAGTTGAGCCGTTTTGTACAGGAATTACCGCAAGATGACCTAGCCTTTGAATCTAAAAAGCCACCGTCATCGCAAGCAGAGCGTATGGAAAAAGGACAGGCTCGTGTGGCTAATCTAAGAGCAATGCTTAAGAAGTAATCGACTTTGCGTTTGGCACGACTTGATCAAAGGGTGCCAGCGCACGTTGTTTTCCAATAAACAAAGACAAGCCATGCTTTTCTAGCAAGGTGCGGTAATTGAAAATAGACGGCCCTTTAGCGATTACTTGGATATTTTGCAGTTTAGTAATCGCCAGCACACCTTGCAGTTGTAAATGATAATTTTCTTGCTGTAATACTCGTTTGCTGAAGGTTGAGCTTAACAGTAAGTAATCGAACTCGAACTCAGTAAGCAGGTTTAGTTCACAGCGATCTTTAGCAAATTCGTTCAAGCCGATAGATACCCCCAAAGAAATAAGCTCTTTTAAGTTCTCTATTTGCACTGCTGATGCATAACGGATCTCTTGCTCATTAAATAGCAAACAGATTTTGCTCGCATGATTTACTTGTAATAGCTTAGTCAATACTTTGAAATTAATGCGTTCAAGTACTAAGCCTGAGCATGGGAATAATACTTTTTTAAGATTATTCGTATTGATTAACGTAAAAGCTTGTTCAATGAGCTTTAGCTCAACTTCAAAGTGCTGCACGCGATCAGTCGCAAACTTCTTCAAAACTTCAAAGCTAGTACTGCCAAGTACAGGGTGTTCACCAAATGCTTCGAGTAAAGACTCTGGGTGAGGTTGCTCATCAAGGGTAATGATTTCTGCACTTCTAAAGTGCATTGGCAAATCATCCAAGTGATGCATTGATTCTGATTCGTGATGAGATAGCGACGTATTAAGCAATGGATGAAAAGATTCAAATCGATTACGACCTGCATTTTTAGCGTAATACATAGCAGCATCAGCATCGCGAATAATTTCATCAGTGTGCTTATAACTCGGTTGAGAGTAAGTAATACCAATACTCGCACCGCTTTGAATACATTGACCTTTTAAACAAAACGGCTTTTTCATTATCTCAATAATTCGCTTAGCAACATCTTGTGCTTGCTGCTGCTCTGTTAGATGAGTCAACAACACAACAAATTCATCGCCGCCTAAGCGCGCTAATAAATCATGCTCACGAATACAGTGCGAAAAGGATTCTGCAACACTAATTAAAAACTGATCTCCGGCTTGATGACCAAGCTGATCATTAATGTCTTTAAATTTATCTAAATCGATAAATAACACTGCAAATTGTTGTTCTGGATAGCGCTGGTAGTGCTGAAGTGTTTTCTCAAGCTGAGTTAAGAATAAACTGCGATTTGGTAAACTAGTGAGAGAATCATGATGGGCATCATGATAAAGCTGTTGCTCTATTTTTTTACGTTCTTCCATCTGCATTTGCAAGTGCATATTAGCTTGGCGTAATTCTTTGGTTTTTTCGGCCACTCTATGTTCAAGCTTTTGATGGCTTTGTTTAAGCGCTTGATTGGCTAAATGTGCTTGGATAACGTTGGCAATTTGATGTGAAACAAAGGTAATGAGCTCACAGTCATCTTGGCTAAATTCATGTTTGTTATTATATGCTTGGCAGACTATTAAACCGATAACACCTTGCGATGTTTTAAGAGGGGCACCTAACCAGCTCGTGGCTGTTTGTTCTCGGGGAACATTAACAGGCTTCTCAACTATGCCAAGTTTAACCAGTTCTTGCTCTCTTTTACTATCAATAAGCTGACATTTTTCGGTACTTAGCACTAATTCACTGTAGCCTTTAGCAAACGGACGCGGCTTAGCATTGTTATTATATTCATCAACACAATACGGAAAGCTTAACCAGTTTGTGTTTTCATCATACAGTGCAATGTATAAATTATCTGCGTATGTAATTGTTTTAATAATTTCATGCACATGTAGATAAACATCCTCTAAGTTTTCACTGAGCGTAGCTAGCTCTGAGATTTTAAACAGGATCTGTTGTCGCTCGAGGGCATTTTTCCGATGTTGAATTTCTTCGTTGAGGGCTTGGTTACTTTGCGTTAGTGCACGAGTACGAATTTTTACTTCTGATTCTAGTAATTCACGTTTTTTGACCCGCTCAATCGCTGTTGCTAAGTACATCGACATCGCTTCGAGTAGTTCAATTTGCTGCTCGGTATAGCCATTTTGTGCATCGTAACTTTGTGCAACCATTACACCAATGATTGTTTTATCTCGGTATACAGGTACACCCACCCAATGCTCCGCCGGGGTTCCAAATACTTTAAACAGACCTTGCTGCTCGGCTAGCTCTGTTTGTTGTTTTGTAAAGTAACTGGTTTCTCCGTGTTTAAACACATACCCCGTTAATCCTTCCTTGAAGTACTGCTCATATTTTAAAGGCACCGATAAACCATCTTTTTCATCGGCAAAATAAGACAGTTCGAGGTTATCGTATACAGGATTGTGTAAAACGACGAAAAAATTCTTACTAGGAATAAAATCTTGTAAAATTTCGTGAATAGCTGGATAGAGTAGGGTTAATTCGGCAACAGTGCTGGCCTGCTCTGATAATTGTAAGAGAGCATTTTGCAGGTGATGTGATTGCTTATACTGTTGTAAAAGCGATTTTAAACGAGCATTTTTACGGGCTAGTTTATCAATGTGTGTTGCTGAATCTTCCAATGATTTAGAACCAGATCTTATTATTGTTTAAATATCGTCCTATATAGTTCCACTTTTTTATTAGATCGTCAAGTAACAGTTGTTAACAAAATACTAATTAATTGTGGGGCTAATTCGGCGACAGAGCTAGCCTGGCGAGCAAAAATGGGCACAAAAAAAGGGCTTAAAAATTTAAGCCCTTAGTATTAGTTTTTGAATTGTTACTTGCTAGTCATAAAGTCGATAGCAGCACTGATTTCTTCATCAGAACAATCCATACATGTACCTTTTGGTGGCATCGCATTGAAGCCATTGATAGCATGATCTAATAGTGTATCTTTACCTTTAGCAATACGAGGAGCCCAATCATCAGCTGATTTAGGTGCACCTAGTGCGCCAGTGCCATGACAAGCAAAACATGCTGCTTGGTAAACTTGTTCACCAGAACGAGGACCTGTAGGTTCAGCAGCGACCGCAGCTTTATCACCTTCTAGATATACAGAACCAATTGGCGCTAGACGCTTTTTAATTGCATCTTCAGTCAAAGAGTTGTCATACGCTTGTGCATATGCCGTTGTTGCTAGCAGTAATAATGCAGCTGATAGTTTTTTCATTTTGCCTTGCTCACTTCGATTTGAACGTGATCAATCACGATATCTGACGGAAATTAGAACGATTATAACGCTAAGCCACAATTTATAAAATGATCTAAAAGGCTTTTTCTTGAGAAAAACCGTCATTTTTTTGCGTTAGCGCAAGAAAAGCCAGCATTAAATACTGGCTCTTAGCTTGATGTTTAAGCAAGCTCTAATACTTTGTTAACCAATTTTTCGATACCCGCATCAGCATCTAAAATGCTTTGGGCCAACATATAGGCTGGGGTTGTGACCACTTTATGCTGAGGATCGACAACGATATCATCCACAGCACAGCTTTGGTGCGCTCCGCCAAGTTGCTCGATTGCTGCAGCGGTGTCTGCATCGTTACCAATGGTTGTTTTTACACCTTTACCATAAATAAGTGGCAGCATGGCAGGAGCAATACATATATAACCTGCTGCTTTGTTGGAATCGACAAAGGCCTTCGCAGTTGTCAGTACATCACCTTGAACTTGGGCATCTGCGCCTTTAACAGCAAAGTCAGATAGGTTTTTCGCGGCCCCAAAGCCACCTGGTACGATCAAGGCATCGAATTCATCTACATTTAGCTCAGTCAGCGCTTTAATTTCACCACGGGCAATACGCGCAGCTTCAACTAACACATTACGGTTAGGTGTCATTTCTTCACCGGTTAGGTGATTAATGGTGTGCATTTGTTCGATATCGGGTGCGAAGCATTGATAGCTCGCGCCTGCTTTTGCGATATGTAATAAGGTTAATACGGCTTCATTGATTTCTGCGCCGTCGTAAACACCGCAACCAGCTAAAATTACAGCAACTTTTTTCATTTTTGAACTCTCCTTAATGCGACTAGCTTTAGTTTAACAAGGATACGAGCATGGCGACAAAATAAAAAATTTTTGTCGCTTGATAACTCGCAAAGCATGATGAATAGCCGTTTATGCCTTTTTATAAATTACTAACGAAAAAAAAAGTATAAAGGATCGCTATGATCTTTGATCCATTATGCTAGAATACTCCTCCGGTTATGAAAAGGGATGTTAATTCGGTATCGAATAAGCAAAAGGTTATCGCTACTAAAACCGTTTTCCACATCGGATAAAAATAATAAAAAAAGAACCACGCATTATCTTTTTTAAATAAAAACATAGTCTTAATAAAATTTTCCTAAGTGTTTTTACATTTTGGGAGGATTAACTTTGTCCGTTATCTACATAGTTATCCACAGGTTGCTATTAAGTTAAACGCTTGTTGGTTAATAATTCACAGTCGTTTTCTTCATGGCCTTATGGCATGCTTACAAACAATTTAATGTTATTCAATTAGGATCCAATTTCACCATGGCTCAGATCCCTGAAAATCCACTTATTCTTGTAGATGGTTCTTCTTATTTATTCCGTGCATACCATTCGCCACCGCACCTTACTAACTCAAAAGGTGAAGCGACAGGCGCAATCTATGGCGTAGTTAATATGCTTAAGAGTTTGATCAAGCAATATGATCCGTCGCACATGGTGGTGGTATTTGATGCCAAGGGTAAAACCTTCAGAAATGATATGTACAGTGAATACAAAGCGAATCGTCCGCCAATGCCGGATGACTTACGCACACAGATCGCACCACTGCATAACATTATTAAAGCAATGGGTTTCCCACTGATTAGTATTGAAGGTGTTGAGGCTGATGATGTTATTGGTACCTTTGCGCGCATAGCGTCAGAGCAGCAGCGTCATGTACTGATTTCAACTGGCGATAAAGATATGGCGCAGCTTGTTAATGAACATGTCACGCTGATCAATACCATGACAGATAGCATTTCAGATCCAGAAACCGTGGTTGAGAAGTTTGGTGTTGGTCCTGAGTTGATCATTGATTACCTTGCTTTAATGGGTGACAAGGTCGATAACATCCCAGGTGTTGATGGCTGTGGTCCAAAAACAGCAGTGAAATGGCTACAAAAATATGGATCATTGCAAGGTGTTATTGATCATGCAGGTGAAATTAAAGGCAAGATTGGTGAAAAACTTGCTGCAGCACTTGATCATCTGCCACTTAGTTATGAATTAGCAACAATTAAGTGTGATGTTGAGGTTGAGTCAGATCTTGAAACTTTTAAGCTGCAAGAGCCTAATCGTGACGAATTGATCGCACTTTATGGTGAATGTGAGTTCCGCCGTTGGTTAGCTGAACTACTTGATAACCCTAAAGACGCTGATACGCATTTAGATGTGCCAACTGAAGCTAACGAACTACCAAAAGTTGCTGATGCACACTACGAAACTATTTTAACTGAAGAGCAGCTAGATACCTTAGTGGCGCAGTTAAATGACGCTGAATTATTTGCTTTTGATACTGAAACAACCAGCCTTGATTATATGCAAGCGCAATTGGTTGGTATGAGCTTTGCGGTTAAAGCCGGTGAAGCGGCTTACCTTCCGGTTGCTCACGATTACCCTGATGCGCCAGAACAATTAAGCTTAGAAACCGTAATGGCAAAAATTGGCCCAATCTTAGCTGACGAAAACAAAGCGAAAGTGGGGCAAAATCTTAAGTACGATAAAAGCGTGTTAGCGAATGCGGGCTTTGAGTTAAAGGGTATTAAATACGACACTATGTTGGAGTCGTATGTCTTTAATAGTGTAGGCAGCCGCCATGATATGGATTCACTGGCACTGAAATACCTAGGCCACAAAAATATCAGCTTTGAAGATATTGCCGGTAAAGGTAAAAAGCAGTTAACGTTTAACCAAATTGAGCTAGAAAAAGCGGCGCCTTATGCTGCTGAAGATGCCGATATAACGCTACGCCTTCACCAAGTGTTATGGCCAAAAATTGATGCTGATAGCCAGTTGAAATCAGTATTCGAAGATATTGAGTTACCACTTGTCACAGTGCTTTCTGATATTGAGCGCACTGGTGTTGCAATTGATAGCAACATGCTTGCAGCTCATAGCCAACGTTTAGGTGAACGCCTGTTAGAGCTTGAGCAAGAAGCTTATGATATTGCAGGTGAAAAATTTAACTTAGGCTCACCTAAACAACTGCAAGCTATTTTGTTTGAAAAACTTGAGCTGCCTGTTATCAAGAAAACACCTAAGGGTGCACCTTCGACAGCAGAAGAAGTATTGCAAGAACTTGCTCATGATTATCCATTACCAAAAGTGATTATTGAGCACCGTGGTTTATCTAAACTTAAATCAACCTACACAGATAAACTTCCGCTAATGGTTGATGAGCGCACTAAGCGAGTGCATACCTCTTACCATCAAGCTGTAACAGCAACAGGGCGTTTAAGCTCAACGGATCCTAACTTACAGAATATTCCAATTCGTTCAGAAGAGGGGCGCCGTATTCGTGAAGCCTTTATTGCTGCACCTGGGCATAAAATTGTGGCTGCCGATTACAGCCAAATTGAATTACGTATCATGGCGCATTTATCACAAGATAAAGGCCTATTAACTGCGTTTGCGAATGGTTTAGATGTACACAGTGCTACGGCGGCAGAAGTCTTTGGGGTTAGCCTTGAAGAGGTTACCAGCGATATGCGCCGTAAAGCCAAAGCGGTTAACTTTGGTTTAATTTATGGCATGTCAGCGTTTGGTTTATCACGTCAGTTAGATGTTCCACGTCATGAAGCACAGCATTATATTGATAAATATTTCGAGCGTTTCCCGGGCGTACTTGAGTACATGGAAACTACCCGTGAAAAAGCGGCAGATAAAGGTTATGTAGAGACTATTTTTGGTCGTCGCTTACATTTACCAGAAATCAACGCCCGTAACGGTGCTCGTCGCAAAGCCGCTGAGCGTGCAGCAATCAATGCGCCAATGCAAGGTACTGCTGCTGATATCATCAAAAAAGCGATGCTTAAAGTTCATCAGTGGGTAAACGCACAAGCTGAAGGGTCAGTGAAGCTTCTAATGCAAGTGCACGATGAATTAGTGTTCGAAATTAAAGAAGAGTGTGTTGACGACTATAAAGCTGAAATCTGTAAGCTAATGTCAGAAGCTGCCACTCTTGATGTGCCACTGATTGTTGAAGCCGACAGCGGTGACAACTGGCAACAAGCACACTAATAGTCGCAATAAATGAGAGCTGTCAGCTATCAGCCGTCAGCTTTCAGACTGAAAGTTAGCGAGTTTCTAGGGGAAAGTTAGAGCTGTCAGCTATCAGCCGTCAGCTTTCAGACTAAAAGTTAGCGATTTGCTTGACCGTTATACCGTATTTATCTCGAATCTAGCTTCCAATTTAAGGGTCGCGGCATAAAGGCGCTGCTACAGGTAGGCGTGAAACTTGTTTCGCGCGTCTGACCGCTGAAGGCTGAAAGCTGATCGCTTATGTGTATAGAACATCACTTCTAGCGACCCGACTTAACCAAAAATAAATCATTACTCGTTAACTATAACCCCAACTCTTGTAACCTTTTTACATGTTGACGATAAAGCTCAACAGGGTCGACTTCGCGTAAATGATGCAAACCTATAAATTGATTGATTTCGTCTAAATGATTCATTTTATAATCATCTTTAATGACATGACCTAAGTGGCTACTACAGCGTGAAATCAGGCCATCATCTTGACCTACGATCAATATTGATCCAAGCAGCATAGATAAGTCGGTTGGATCAAGAATATTGGTAAGCGCTGCTGTGCCACTCCACGAAAAATAATACACCCCATTACTGGCAAGCATTTGTCCTTGCTCGCATGCCGTTGGCGGTAAACCTTCTGGGTACTTTTGATTGAATACAGAGGCTCCTTGGCTGGTTAAGCTATATAATGCTGCTAACGGATCTTGCGGTAAATCACTGTGACCTGATAGTAACGAAATCATGCTGCCTAGTGCTGCAAATACTAGCTTAAACGAATGTTCAGATGGTGAGTTTGGTTTTATTTCTTCGCGAATAAGATCAGCAAGTGTACTGCCATAGTTTGCCCCCCCGATACTGGTCACAGAGGCAACTAAGTTAGGCGAGATCGAAGCGACATAGCGAACCGTTTGCGCTCCTTGACTATGACCAATTAAGTTAACCTTTTCTGCGCCCGTGAGTGCCAAAATATGATTAACCTGAGCCAGTAATTGTTGACCACGAAACTCTGAACTGTGAACAGCTGACACAGCAGCAACAAAAACCAGGTGGCCATCAAGCGATAAAGTGCTAGGGATATTATGAAAATAGTCAACGCCTAATAGGCTATCAAAACCTAACAGCCCATGTACCAAAACAATCGGGTATTGAGTGCTATTATTTTTCGCGTGACAGGGCAAGCTCAGCGAAATGAGTAAGATGGTAGCTAGTGCTAGGAGGCATTTTTTCATTCCTTTTTACTCTTGTGCTAAGTTTTTGCCATCAACATGTATTAATAATGCTGCTATTTTCTCTTATTAATTTAACGATACCTTAAATAACCACTTGATGTAATGTTAATTATAGGTAAACAAGAAAAGATAGTTTTAGAGTTTCGTTATATGTTTATCAAATCGAGCGTTTTCTTTGCGGATGTAATTTCTTTTTAACGCGGACTTTGTTAAAGTCCGCGCCGTCCTCATCCTGTAGGACATCCTGTTGATGATGCATCTGAAAAGATGCAACGTATTGATAGCTTCTCCCCAGTTTGCTATACCGGCTCGCTTGTTATTGAGCGAGTCGTTTTTTCTCTTCTTATCATACAATTCATTGCACAAATTAACGCAGGTGATACCATCTAATAGATTGTTATTATCTTCGAAGGAATGCGTTATGTTTAAATCTGTGGCCTTTGCCGCCTTATCATTATCAAGTTTATTAGTTGCTCCTTTTGCTAGTGCAAACTGGCAGGTTAACAATGAGCAAAGCAAGGTTAGCTTTGTATCTATCAAAAAGAATTCAATTGCTGAAGCGCATCATTTCAAAAAAGTATCAGGTACGTTGAATGAGCAAGGTCAATTCAAGTTAATGATCGATCTTAGCTCTGTTGAAACGCTAATTCCTATCCGTAATGAGCGCATGACTAAATTGTTGTTCGAAACAGCTGAGTTTCCTCATGCAGTTTTAACTGCTGATTTAAGTAAATCATTATTAGCATTGAAGCCAGGACAACATGTATTAACTGGTTTGAAAGCCGAGCTTGACTTCCATGGCAATAAAAAAGAGTTAACGATTGATGTACTGGCAAATATGTCACCCAATGGTGATGTGACAGTTTCTTCGTTCTCACCAGTGATTATTAATGCAGATGATTTCAAAGTAACAGAAAGCATTGCACAGCTACAAAAGCTTGCTGGTTTACCATCTATTGCAACAGCTGTTCCTGTAACTTTTTCTTTGACGCTCGATAAAGATAAGTAATGCAGTCGCTTGCCGAGCTAGAAGCTGCACTTGCAGAGCCTGATAAACCTTTTGATCAATGGCAACCAGACAATTGTGGTCAGTTGCCTATTGAGATCAATAGTCAAGGAGTGTGGTTTTATGCTGGCAGCGAAATTCAACGGGAGGCAATGGTCAAACTATTTGCCTCCGTACTTTGTAAGGAAGCCAATACTTACTATTTAAAAACGCCAGTAGAGAAAATGGCGATTACAGTCATTGATGTGCCTTTTGTTATTGTTGATTGGTATTTTGAAGAGACCGAGCAAGGGCAGGCTTTATGCTGTGTTGATAATCTACAACGCACTTGGTTGGTGACATCATCGCAACCACTACAATTACGCAAATTTGAAAGTCTGCAGGTACCTTATTTACAGTTAGCACATGGGTTAGCGGCAAGAGTATCGAGAAATGTTTATTATCAATGGGCTGAAATAGCCTGCTCAGACGAGCAGGGCTACTTTATAGAGTCATTAGGTAAGCGTTATTACTTGGCCTAAGCTTCTGGTTCTTCCTCAGATTCAGGAGTTTGAACTTCAATTGGCCCTAAGAACCATTCATCTAGCTTTTTAGCAACTTCAGGTAAGCCTGTTCCTTTTAATGATGAAAATGCATGAACAGTAATATCACCTTCCAAGCTACTTAGCTCACGGCGAACTTGTAAAACTTGTGCTTTACGTGCGCCCTGTTTTAATTTGTCGGCTTTAGTTAAAAGTGCAAGTACTGGGATCTCACTGCCAACGGCCCAGTTAATTAAATCACGATCAAGATCTTTTAGTGGATGACGAATATCCATTAAAATAACAATCCCTTTCAAACTTTGGCGCTTTTGTAAGTACTCACCTAACGATTTTTGCCATTTCTTTTTCATTTCGATAGGCACTTTCGCAAAGCCATAACCAGGTAAGTCGATAAGGCGTTTATCAGCATCAAGCTCAAAAGTATTGATCAACTGAGTACGACCCGGCGTTTTAGAGGTACGTGCTAACTTTTGATCAGTTAGCGTATTAAGGGCACTTGATTTACCCGCATTAGAGCGACCAGCAAACGCGACTTCAATCCCCGTATCAGCAGGCAAGCGTGAGATGTCAGGTGCGCTAGTAACAAAGGACGCAGTATTGTATTTGATACGAGATTTGAGCACAGGCTCTCCTAATCTTTTATAAATAATGTTGAACAGTGACTAAAATTCACTTAAGACGCGTATTTTATACTATTAAAGCAGCATTCAAAAGCGTATTTAAGCGTGCTAAATTTAGTTACACAGTGGGAAAATTTCTAGATAGAAACTTAATCTAAGTCAAATCCCTATAAATTATGAGCTTAAAGTGGGCAGAAAACGTGCCAGAGAATTTATTATCGTGTAGAATATAGAAATCACAACATCCATATTGTAGATGATACAGGGTCGGAAACAGAGAATTCACCATGAAAAAAATAGCACTATCTTTAACTATATTGCTTGGAACGTTGTCAGCAAGCAACGCAACAGCATTTGATGGCGATGTAAACGCAGGTAAAGAGAAATCGGCAACGTGTGCGGCCTGTCACGGCCCAGACGGTAATGCACCGGTTAATATCTACCCTAAAATTGCAGGCCAACACGCAGATTATATCTATAAACAATTACAAGAGTTTAAATTAGGTATGACGTCTGGCGGCAAAGAAGGCCGTATGGATCCAGTAATGAGTGGTATGGCTATGCCGCTTAGCGATCAAGACATGAAAGACCTAGCAGCTTACTTCTCTTCTTTAAATATGTCTGAAGGTTCAACACCTAAAGATGTAGTAGAAGTGGGTCAGCAGCTTTATAAAGCCGGTGATGCAGAGCGTGGTATTCCAGCATGTGCTGCGTGTCACGGTCCTCGTGGTAACGGTACATCACTTGCTAAATTCCCGAAAATTTCGTTCCAACACCCAGAATACATCAAGTCTCAACTTGAAAAATTCCGTGATGGTACACGCAATAATGACCTGAACGGCATGATGCAAGACATCGCTAAAAAATTAACAGACAAAGACATCGAAGTTCTTTCAAAATACTTAGGTGGCTTACACTAAAGTCTGATTGCCGAATGTAAATATTGGCATTAAAGTGTACAAATTGTAAAAAAAGCAGCGCTAGCTGCTTTTTTTTCATATTTATCTCATCGAAATTTCTTACTTCCTTGTGAGACATTGCCCACACTTCAATGTGAGCTAAATCTTATTTTTATTTTTTTTTATAATATAACGAATTGTTTTAAAAGGTAATTGTCTTTTTTTAATCTTTTGACTGTAAGAAAAGTTATATAAATTAGTTGTAACAAAATTATTAATGAGTAAATTAACCACTGTCGCTGAGACAATAAAAACAACAAGGACAAAGCAATAAGGAAAGTGATTGCGGCAAATCTTTAGGGGGTTACATCGTTTGATGTACTAAAGGAAATAACAAAAAAGTGTCAGGATTGACCGAGAATAATAAAAGCTCACGGAAGTTTAATAATAAAAACAAAATGGAATGCTACACGGAAGGTTTAAAAATAACAAAATGGATAAAAAATAATAATAAAAATAATAAAGACTAAAAGTCGAAGGGAGAAGTGTCCAAATTATTGGCGCTCAGATTAGTAGGCGGTAGAGATGTTTTCTCTACCGCCTTTTTATTTGTCCTGTTACAATAGCCACCGTTTGTACTAATACCAATCGACTTAAATATTTAGCTGCTAAATAACTTAACACGATTGATATGAGAGTATGAAAAGTGCGCAGTTCGTCATGTTGACAAACCACATCCGCACACCGAATTCTTCTGGTTATGCCAGCATTACAATGCCGCTAAAGGTGTTGTGCACAACCTCTTAAGTGAGACGATCAAGATATGAGTAGAAAGAAAAAGTCGCGTAAAATTCCATCAAATGGCCCGGTACGTCTGAGTAAAGAAAAACTTAGAGAGATGCGAGCGTTGAAGGAGCAGCGAGTTAAAAAGACCAAAGGTGCTAAACCAGGTTCTCGAAACGCCCCTGACGTGCAAAAGGGAGAGAACACAAAGGCTAATAACCAACCGAAAGATAAACGTGTTGGTAGCAAAAAGCCAGTTTCATTAGTTGCGCCTAAAGCTGAACCAAAAGTTGAAATGAAACGTAACTTAAAACCAATGGTTGAGCTTAAGAAAGTTAATGAGCCAGAGCTAACACCAGAGCAAGAGCTAGAAGCATTAGAAAATGATGAGCGCTTATTAAAGCTTGTTGAGCGTCACGAACGTGGTGAGCTGTTAACAGGTAAAGATGCTAAGTACTTCAATAGTCGTATCGCACGTCACCAAGAGTTATGTGAACTGCTAGGTATTGAAGACGAAGACGAGTACGAAGATGACTTTGAAGATGATTCATACGATGAAGGTGAATCTGACTTCGATAAGTACTTATCTGATGACCTAGCAAACGAATGGTTAGATGACGAAGATGAGGATGAACGATGAGCATACCCTTGATTATTGCCATAGTTATTGGTGCGGCAATTATCGCAGGACTTGCGTTTTATGCAGGACAACTTCTGTATAAACTAAAAGAGCAAAATAAGCTTATCGCTAAGAAAAAAGCTGAGTATGCGCTAAAGCTTGCTGACTCAAAAGCAAAGCGTAATGCAAAGTTAGCTGACAGCATTCATTTAATTGCCCGTGCGATGAATGAAGAGCAATGTGAGTTCTCAGAAGGCTGTCTACGCATTTGGGTGCTGATCTCTCAATACAGCTTTGCAGAAGAGTTTGAGTTAAGTGAGCGCTACCCAGGCATATTCAAAATGTACGAAGTTGTAAAAGACATGCCAACGCACGATGCCCGTAAAAAGTACTCTAAAAAAGAGATCTTTAAAATGGACGCCACTCGTTGGCGTGCTGAAGAGCAGCATAGCGATGAGATTAAAGCCGATTGCGCACGTATTATTGAAGAGTTTAAAGCAGCTCCAGGCAGCGAAAACGTAGTATTTAATTAAGTTGACGTATCGTTGAATTAAGCTAATTAAACAGCAGAGCCTAGGCTCTGCTTTTTGTTGTTAAATTACTCGTGAGAAACGAGTTTGCTTTATTTGTTGTTGTAGGTGCGCATCAAAGCACATACAAATAATACGAATAAATAAATTACCGCGGGCTGTTACTGTGATCTTATTTTGGCTAACAGACACCAAGCCATCAGCTAGTAATGGGTCCAGTGCTTGCAATGCCTCACAGAAATAGCTGGCAAAGTTGATATTAAACTGTTTTTCGATTGAGGGAATATCCAGCTCAAACTGGCAGATCAATTGTTTGATCACCGCTGCACGTAAAGTATCGTCATCAGTGAGAGCGACACCTTTACATACTGCATTGCCAAAGCCTTCTTGCACGGCTTTGTAATAGTGCTTTAACTCTTTTTCGTTTTGTAAAATGGCATTGCCAATTTGCGAAATCGACGACACACCCAAACCTAATAAGTCACACTGACCATGTGTTGTGTAACCTTGGAAATTACGGTGTAATTTACCTTCATTTTGGGCAATCGCTAGTTCATTATCCTTACGAGCAAAGTGATCCATACCGATAAACTGATAGCCCGCCGCTAACATTTGCTCAAGTGTATTTTTGAACATAGTAAGTTTATCGCCAGCAGAAGGTAAGTCAGCGTCTTTAATTTTACGTTGCGCTGCAAATCTATCTGGTAAATGAGCGTAATTAAACACAGACACGCGATCAGGATTTAGCTCAATCAGCTGTGCAATTGTCTCTTTAAAGCTTTCAGGTGTCTGTAATGGCAAACCGTAAATCATATCAGCATTAATAGATTTAAAGCCAAGCTCACGAGCCTCGCTAATTAAACCTTTTACTGACTGCACGCTTTGCGGACGATTAACCGCCAGCTGTACAGCATCATTAAAATCTTGAATACCAAACGAGACACGATTGAAGCCAAGCTTACGTAGATGTACTAACATGCCATCAGCTAAAGAGCGAGGGTCAATCTCAATTCCGCGCTCAGCATCATCAGCAAAATTAAAATGCTGCTCAACTAACGCCATTAAGCGGCTCATTTGCTCTGCAGATAAAAACGTTGGCGTACCACCCCCTAAATGCAGTTGTTCAACGTTATAATCAGCAAAAAGCGTTGCCTGCTCAGCAATCTCAAGCGCTAAATTATCGAGGTATAAATCGGCTTTAGACTGATGACGAGTGATCACCTTATTACAACCACAGTAATAACAAAGCTGACTGCAAAAAGGGATATGGATATACAACGATAAAGAACGGCTTTTCGATGCCGCAATCGCGTTAATCATATCTTGTTGGTTATAACCATCAGCTAGAGACAACGCAGTGGGGTAAGATGTATATCTTGGCCCTGAAATATTGTATTTATTGATCAAAGATTGATCCCAGCTTGGTAAATTTATCACAGTCAGCACTCCGCAATTGATTGAGCGGCTATTTTAACGAGTTTAGTGATTTAGCTATTTGATCTAGAACAATGTCGGAGGCTAGAAATCAATCGACATGCTTTAAGGTCGTTGAAAAAACAAAGAGTTTACTATTTGAGCAAATAGTTTAAGGATTTTTAAAATAAAGAGTTTTGCTAGTGACAAGGTTACAAAAACTTTTTATACTGCAACCCGCTTTAGTGAGTTAACCCTCCTAAACGCATCTCAAAATTAGCAAAAGCTAATACAATGGCCCCTTAGCTCAGTTGGTTAGAGCACACGACTCATAATCGTTAGGTCCCCAGTTCTTATGAGGGGTGTAAAATAGGGTTGTATTTGGATACACTGAAAGGTATTATTCAAACAGGTTTAAAACTAGATTGGTATACTCACTAGTATAAAAATAAGTATAAGAAAATTTGGCCCCATAGCTCAGTTGGTTAGAGCACCCGACTCATAGAGTATTGTGACCCATATCAGTAATGGTATGAGGAAAAATCGGATGAATTGCTGGAAAGCTTCGTTTTATTAACATGCCAATCAGCAGCCAAGCTCCATAGGCGTATGGAGAAGGTTCAGAGACTAAGTGGTTCAGCGCGTTCCCGCTGTGTAATACACTATTAGCGTCCGACACCCCACCGTATATACGAGGGTGATGATATAGTCCAGGCCATGACGAAAGTCTTGGATAACCAGAATCGGTAGGTCGTTGGTTCAAGTCCAACTGGGGCCACCACTTCCTCTATGATATTTCATTAATTCTCCTTATTTGACAAAACTTTTTCTGCTATATAACTTTACCTATACAGGGTTGTATTTAGAGTTTAAAAGCAGTGAAGAATTTCCTACTTCAAAAAATGGGGGTTGGGTATAAAGCTCGTTATGTACTGTTATATAAAAATATGACAGATGTAGACGATGTGGAGTATGCACCTTTTACAAGTTACGTGAATTGGTTGGAACACACTAAAGGTTACGCAGAGCACACGATTGAACAATACTCTGGGCACGTAGCAAGGTTTTTAGACTTTCTATATGAAGCTGTAAAGATCGAAGACCGGAATAACGATTTTCAATTATTAATTGCCTCTTATAAAAGTTACCTCTTATTTGGAAAAAGTTCAGAAGATAAGCTTGCTACAAAAGTAGCATATCAGCTGGGTAGAAACCATGCTGCGTCGGTTGAGTCCATAACTTTGGGTATTGAAAATGCAATTAGTAGTTTTATTGATTTTCAAACTGTGAAGTCTAGCGCCGTAGATAGTGATAATCTTTTCTTAAAATATTATTTAACTGAAAGAGTTCGTACACCTAAAGAATTAAATAATATACGAGAAAAAGATTGGCTTGCAGGAACTATTAGACGAAGTTTATCTGCCGCACGAAAAACACTGGGAAAAAAACTCTTTCCAGGTGCAGCCAGAAAGTCCAATAGAAATACAAAAGCAGACAAACCATACAAAACTAAAGCTTATCCGTTAGAGTCTGTTATAGACTTATTACATAACAAACCCAAACGCAAAACAACATCCCATACTCGAAACCAATGTATTTATTCTTTACTTGCAGCATCCGGTATGAGAACTTCAGAATGTCTTCAGCTTAGAACAAAAGATATAGACTTCAATAACTTCAAGATTTTCATTAGATCGCCTTTTGAAGATGTTCTACCAGGTATAACAGAAGAAGAGTTTACTTACCTTTCTTGGAAAGGGCGGGCTACTGAAGAAACATTTTTAATTGAGCCCTTCGCTACTAGGTTCTGGACTTTATTAAAAAAATACATGGCGGAGGTTTATAACTCTTCTGTTAACCATGATTTTATATTTCAGAAACATGATGGTCGTCCTCTGTTTACGGGTGATAGAGCGTCTAGAATTAAAACATTCAAACATAATGCAAAAAAAAGTGGCCTAAAAGATACAAAAGGTATTTCCCCCCACAGTTTACGGCACATGTATGGAACATACGTATTAAATTACTTACCCATTGATGCAGGTCAAGGACAAATGAGGTATGGGTTGTCTATGGCTTTCGTAAAGCTACTCATGGGCCACCAATCAATATCGTCAACTGAAAGGTATGCTATAAAAGACTCTAAGGTTGCCGATTTTTATTTAAAAATAGCCAACAACTTTATTAAGCAGAAATCGATCGATATGGCTCAACTAAAAAGGAGGTTTTATGA
Organism: Pseudoalteromonas nanhaiensis; assembly: GCF_051235485.1. Classification (NCBI taxonomy): domain Bacteria; kingdom Pseudomonadati; phylum Pseudomonadota; class Gammaproteobacteria; order Alteromonadales; family Pseudoalteromonadaceae; genus Pseudoalteromonas; species Pseudoalteromonas nanhaiensis. The sequence goes on from NZ_JBPNYQ010000001.1 coordinate 29,713, forward strand.
TACACAAATCGAAGGTTTGAAAGCTCTAAGGGAGCGTATCGACGATGTTTAACTCTTCTAATGGTATTAAAATTTTATTAGAGGGCGAAGAGCTATATGAGGCTATTATTGCAGCTATTTCAGATGCAAAGAGAATTAATCTAAGTTATTTAGGTAGAAAAAGTATATCCCCAGAGGAAGTTACATCTGCAAGTGCAAATCCGTTAGGCAGAAAAGCAACACTATTTAAGTTTTTCCACAAACACAAGTCAAAAAATAACAAAAACTTATTTTCGAAATCATGGATTGAAAAATTATGGGAAATCAGAAGTAGTTCGTTTGAAAATAATGTTGAATTGAAAAAATTATTTACAGCAGATAGTAAAGATTACAAAATTACAAATCAATTCAAAGGATCTTTGAAACGTGACTTTGACCTAATACTTCATATGTTATGGGAGAATCGAGCAATTCTTCTTCCTATAACAATGAAAATGCCCTTAGCGAAAGGCGGAAATAGGGCTCAGAACATCGAATTTGCGGCAGAGTCATATTCTGAAGTGCTACAAATATTCAAAAAGTCTTCAGTTAAACACGTAGATTTTGGGGTTATAGACTTAACAAAAAAAATGCCAGAACAATCGATAAAAAACTACGAATGGTACGCTTGGCGGATGGTGCGTGCTGCAACTTGGTACACGATTGAAGATATTACAAGCGAAGATCTCAACGATGCATGGAATTATTGCTTAGAAAGCCAAGTCTACCCTTTTCAGATAAAGTTTTGGTTTACTCTTCTGGCTGAGGCTGTCCCACAGAGGACAAATTATGATGTTAACCAAATAGGATACCAACTTACACAAAGGATACATAAACAAAAAAATTTAGCCACCACAGGACAAAACAAAAAAAGCGATGCTATTACAACGAGTGACTATGTTCCAAAGCCGATAGAGGATAAGCTTAAACCTTGGTTAAATGCTGTTTTTATATATGGGAAAAAGCAAAAGGCTAAAGGCCATAAAACATGGGATAAAATGCAAAATATAGCTTCGTTTGTTATTACCTACCTAATACATGAAGTTTATCCCAAATGTGGTGCAGATGGTGTCCCTTTGATACATCAGTTTGATCGTTCTTACATTGATGGATTTAATGGAAAGCCGAGTTTATTAACATGGTTAAGTAAAGACGTCAAAAAGAATACTTATCAATCAAGGCTATACCGAGTTTCTGACTTCTTTGATTTCCTTGAACTATATGATGAAAATGGTTTTAGAAATAGGATGTCTTCTAAAATTGACTTCCCAATCGTGCGGCGAGGTAAAGGCACAGAAAAGAAAACTATTGATCAAGATTACTTCTCTATTGTTTACAAATTCACATTTGCAATTGCTGATTGGTATTGGCACCTGACACAACAGGCTGTAGATGGAATCAATTTAAATGTAAGTTCAAAAAAACTAGCTATTGAGACCTGCTTATTTGGGTTTGTTCCATTCATTATTCATGATGGAAAAGTATTTCCTATTAAATTCGTGCCTATTCAAATCGCTCCTCTAATTTACCGTCAATTGAAGGACTCGGAGGGCTTAAAACAAATCCCAACAATACATTATTTAAATTTAACACAATTTATGCTGGAGACAGGCATCCGACATATACATGTAAATTGGCTTGACCGAGATCGATACGATGAGTTGACAGATAGAGAGACTTTGAATCCCTACGATTTTCTGCCGGTTGATATTCTAATAAATACAGATAAGGTAAACGGTGAATGGTGTGCGCAACCTTTACCTACCGCATTACTTGTTTTAGATAGACAAAAAGAATATCAATCCTTTTTTCCTGAACCGGAACTAACCAAAAAAATTTGGTATGACGGCCATGAAGATGGTGTATTTGGAAAGTTCATTCCTTTATTTGCATTAGGTGCTGCTGCGGGTGGTCACCACCGAAGCATTAGTAGCCCTCCAAGCCATGATGTTTACACATCAAAGTGGAAAGCATTACTTTATGTATTCAACCTGTTCGCTATTGATGTACTTGGATTAAAGGGGGTTTTAGATAAGCCATTAATATTAAATGATAAAAATAGTTTTTTATCTATGGATAATTTCGAAGATGCCATGAAAGTCTTTGAGGCAAAGAATGTGGATATTACTCCCCATTCGATAAGAGCAACTGTAGTAAGTGAATTTATACCTATACTCCCCCCAAGTGAAATAAAGAAAATAACTGGCCATGCATCAACCGCACATTTGCTCTATTACGCTAAGATCGATAAGAACTATTTGAAAAAAGTGGGGGAGTTTCAGAAAGCCATCATAGAAGCTGGCTTTTCTGAAGTTAGGGAACCTCGCTCTATAGATGAAATTGACGCAATAGATGTTGATTTTGTCAGTGCCAAAGACATAAATGAAAAACTCAGAAATGCTTTCAGGCAGAATAGAGAAGGTACTTTGCATGATTATGGTGCGGTTAGTAATACTAGCCCAGCCAAAAATGCCGATACAATCTCTTCGGGAATAAATGTTATAAAAAACAGACCTATAGATAATTTTAGTTTCAACAATACACACATTTGTCCATTTAATAATGAGTGCCCAAAGGATGTTGTACGTAGCTTTCCTTCAGCGCCTATCATGAAGCCATGTGGAGCGTGCTTTTATTCAGTAAAAACAGTTGACCATTTGCCAAGTATATTAGGAAAAATAAGAGCTTATACGGATGAGAATGCTGAATTAGAGGCGTTCATAAAACAGGCTAAATCTAAAGGAGTTGATAGCTGTGAACTGAATGAACAAATAACACGTAGAAAGTTTCTTTCTGATGAAACTGTTGCTTGGATATCTACAGTACATTGCTTAGATCGGATGAGGATTGAACGGGAAAGTCGAGAGCAGTGGTTAGTTCAAAAGCCAGAGTTGCTAAATGAGCATTTGATAAAGGTTTCTTCAACTGAAGGCTCTCTCTCAAACTTATTACTCAAAGCATCTGAAGCTCGTGCTCATGCCGAATATTTTACGCCAACTCTAAAAAACAAATTAAAAGCAGCACGAAGTAAGATATTAGCCCACACGCAACAATACCAGTTGCTTTTAAAAGAAGCTCCTGAAGATTTCACCTTAATCGATGAATTTAGGGGGCAAGTAAAGTCTATATGTGACGCACTGAACATTAATGTAACCGAATTATCGGAGGTAATGCAGCAACCACTAGCCATAGATAATTCACCTAGAGGTTCTTTAGCGCTGTTAAATGGTAAAAAGGGAGATAGTAATGAGTAAAGGCGCAAAGAAGGGGGAGAACCGATTCAAAGCTTCACAGGAAGCATCTATAAGCTACAGGATAGAACGAATTAAGACACATGTAATCCCTAAAATTAAATCTTTATCACTGCACATGAAAGTAAATAGTTCGACGGCTTACTGTAAATTGTGCGCCAAATTATTTAATGATGGGCTTTCATTAAATGACAAGCCAATTGCATATAGAGTAATAAAACAGAACAGAGACTACTGGGAGTTACTAGGCCCAGTTTATTATCAACTTTTTGAAATAAATGAAGATCTGGATGATTTCAAGAAAGAGTCAATACTTAGAATTGAAATCAAAGAGTTACAAGAGAAGCTAGATAACAAGGAACAAGAGGTAAACGCACTCTCTGCTATGCTAAAAAAGGTTGGTAATTTACACCAAAACAAGCCTATCCAAAAGGAAGGTGAAATAACTGATTACACTCAAAACTCGGATAAACTTTGTCGTATAATCTTAGCGATAATTGAAAGTACTGACGGAGTAATATTAATCGATCGTGAAAACTCGGCAATACGTAACCTTGCTGACGATTTTGAAGGTGAAGAAGGTCTGTTACCTAAGGAAGTAACTCGCCCATTTATTGATTGGATAAATAATAGAGACGAAAAGTTCAGTTCAAATCAATAAGAATATGTCAAACTACGAAAAAGCCTAACAATAAGTTAATCGATTCTCATCGGTAGAATCTTAAGAAATTAAGATTGAGAGCATGTCTCAAGTTTGATTATATGTTTACTTCCACACAAGCGTTGTAAAAATTAAGAATACGCGGGATAAGAATAGCGAGCTCTAAACTAGTTAACAGACTTCTGAACGAATTCAATATTAAAGATGTTGGTAAACGGTGTGTTTTTTGTCATCGTAAGGGGATTATTAAACCCTATGAGTTAGTGATAGCACTGGTGACTACCATTGGGGACAACCGCACTTCCGCATAGGTGATTTGCATCGCTATTTTACCGGGTTGAAGAACGGGTTCTTTCTGATTTTATAAGACAAGCTTACAGCAATCACTGGGTAAATTAACGAAGAATTTATTTCCGTAGAATAACTTACTTGTAGTCATTAGACTTCAAAGGCTCAACACGAGTTAAAGCACCGTGTGCTTTTATTTGTTCATCATTTAAAGATTGGTCTGAAAACTTTTTAAGCTCAATTGAGCGCTTATCTTCAGTAAGTTGGCATAATAGAATATCACCGATATTTAGCTTACATAACTCGTTGTCAGGTAGCGGAATGGCCCCATTTTTACCAACTGTCACAATCATATATCAACCTGCGTATGTTATTTAATGAGCCTTGAATTTGATCTTAATATTAGAAAAAGGTTTCATTCTGATCTAAATAGTAAAATGAAGCCTTGATTATAAACTCAAATATTGAAATAAGCCTTCATTTTGATCTCAATACTGAAATAAAGCCTTGATGAAAAGCTCAAATATTGAAATAAGCCTTCATTTTGATCTCAATACTGAAATGAAGCCTTGATGAAAAGCTCAAATATTGAAATAAGCCTTCATTTTGATCTCAATACTAAAATGAAGCCTTGATGATAAGCTCAAATATTGAAATAAGCCTTCATTCTGATCTCAATACTGAAATGAAGCCTTGATGATAAGCTCAAATATTTAAATAAACCTTCATTCTTATCACCTGCAATCTTATTTATGCGAATTATCAAACTTTCGTTGTGCGCGTAACCAGAATTCACGCGGCATTCCGCTTGTGGCTTCAAGTCGTTCAGCTAAAGAAACTGTTACGCCTTTTTTCCCTTTTAGAAAATCATCGTATTGTTCGACCGGCAGGTCTAGCATCTTGCTTAGATCATTATTGCCCAGTCCTTGAGCTTTTAGTTTATGCAAAAATAACCCCTCGAAATATCGTGCAGGGTGAGGTACTTCTTTGCCATCTGGAATATTGATAATATAATCGTCTTTAATTTCAGCAATGAATTTGAGCTTTTCCGGACTGCGAATTCGTGAAGCAGCAGCATCGACTCCAAGGTTATCCAGATCTTTGCTCTTGAAAGGGGTTGGACGTTGCATTTGGCTTGTTCGCTGAGTGTCATAGGAAGCCTGAATTATTTTTGCACTTGGGATCACTGCCGTAACTTGTGCAACAACCGAAGCGACCAAACTCTTATAATTAGTCTCTTTCCTACATAACTCAATTGCAATATTTCCACCCCCAGAATGACTTATAATAGCATCGTCAAATCCAGCTTCAAAGAGACAATCGTCAATATCATCTAGAGTTAGAGAATCATTATTAATCTTAAATCTTATTATTGCTTCAGTCATAATGTGTATACCTTTTTTCTTCAGTATTCACTTAAGCCTACACCATCGACATTAAAGTAATCAAAATGATTACAGCAACTTTGTTACGCTTTTACGCGGCTTCAGTTTTTAGGGGGGTTGTTTCCGAGATGAAGGATTGATAGCTGATATTGAGCTAGAGGAACTAACCTTAGAAACCATTAAACATTTAAGAGAATGATTGTTACTAAGCAAATAACAAGAAGTGTTTAATCAATTTAGACCCAAATGAAGATATCAATTTTTCAGAAAAAGTTGTATTATTTCATGTTAATAATTAGTGTCGTTGTTTAAGTAAATAACCTGTTTAAGAGTCTTAAAATAATTAATATGTCCGTTTCTTGTGTAGATTTATTTTGTGGCGCCGGTGGCTTGACACATGGGTTTGTTAAGGAAGGATTACGAGTCGTTGCTGGTATAGATCTTGATGCTACATGTCGTTATCCGTATGAGCAAAATAATGATTCTATTTTCATAGAAAAGGATGTTAGTGATTTCTCGGTCGGTGAGTTATCAAAACTCTATGGCAATTCAAAAATTAAGATCCTTGCAGGGTGTGCTCCCTGCCAACCATTTTCAACTTACTCTCAACGATATGACATTAATAGGAATGAGCGTTGGAGCTTGTTGAAAGAGTTTTCTCGTCTGGCTGAAGGTGCAAAACCTGACATTATTACAATGGAAAATGTTCCAAGCGTGCAAAAGCATTATATATTCGATGAATTTATTAAAGAGTTGGAAAAAAATAATTACCATGTGTGGTTTAAGGTTGTTGATAGTAGTCACTATGGAGTGCCACAAACTCGTAAGAGACTTGTACTATTAGCATCTTTGCTAGGACCGATTAAAATCATCGAAAGAACTCAGCCTTATCCAATAACAGTAAAAGAGGCTATTGGCTCTCTTGCTCCAATTAAGGCTGGTGAATCATCTAAGTATGATAAGCTGCATTCAGCTTCAGCATTAAGTGATATAAATATGAAACGAATCCAGGCTTCTAGACCTGGTGGAACTTGGAGAGACTGGCCTGAAGAACTCATCGCACCTTGTCATAAAGCCAAAAGTGGTAAGACATATACAGGTGTTTACGCTCGTATGGAGTGGGATAAACCAGGTCCAACAATGACAACGCAATGTTATGGGTTTGGAAATGGGCGATTTGGTCACCCTGAACAAGATAGGGCTATTTCATTAAGAGAGGCGGCCATTCTTCAAGGCTTTCCTCGGACCTATAAATTTATCCCTAAAGGTAAATCCCTTGATAGATCTGCTTTGGGGAGAATGATTGGTAATGCTGTTCCTGTGGGTTTAGGTGAGGCAATTGCAAAAAGTATTAAAGTACATCTAAAAGAATACGGAAAAACTTTGCTTTGAATTAAAAAATAAGGAAAAACTCAATGCCTGAAAGCGTTGCAGAAATTAACTTACCTCTAAGAATTTCACCAGAGCCAGGGCAACTGGTCGAAGTCAGAAAAAGGCAATGGATTGTCGGTGATGTTAAATCATCACAACTATCAAATTCATCCCAAAAGCAACAGAGCTACGTAAAATTATCTTCTATTGATGAAGATGCCCTAGGTGAAGAACTAGATGTCATCTGGGAAATAGAGCCAGGTGCTCACATCATTGAAAAATCAGGATTACCAGAGATTACAGGTTTTGATGATGCTAATAAGCTAGATGCATTTTTAGACGCGGTACGTTGGGGGGCTGTAACAAATGCCGATAGAGGTTTTCTACAAGCGCCATTTAGAAGTGGTGTAAGCATTGAAAATTTTCAACTAGACCCGCTTGTAAGAGCTATCAATATGGCTCGCGTAAATCTTCTTATAGCAGATGATGTCGGCTTGGGGAAAACGATTGAAGCTGGGCTTGTAATCCAAGAAATGTTGCTGCGTCATCGAGCTCGAACAGTATTAATTATTTGTCCCGCATCACTGCAATTAAAATGGCAAGATGAAATGCAGGAGAAGTTTGGTCTAGAGTTTAAAATCGTTAATACCGATTATGTCAAAAATCTTCGTCGAGAGCGTGGTATTCACGCAAACCCATGGACTTCATTTCCAAGACTAATAGTATCCCAAGACTGGATTAAGAGTGGCGAAGGTTTAAGACTTTTAAGAGAAACCATCCCTGTCAAAGCTACCTACCCTCGTAAATTTGATATGATGGTTATTGATGAGGCGCACAATATAGCCCCATCGGGTTCAGCCCAGTACGCGATGGCGAGTCAACGTACAAAAGTCATAAGAGAGATCGCCCCTCACTTTCAGCATAAGTTGTTTTTAACTGCCACTCCTCATAACGGTTACACAGAATCTTTTACTTCATTGTTGGAAATATTAGATGATCAACGCTTTTCACGAAACATCCTGCCAGATGAAAAGCAATTACAAAAAGTAATGATAAGGCGTTTAAAAACAGATCTTGTTGATGAACAGGGCCAACCGCTTTACCCGAAGCGTAAGCTTCAGGCTTTAGAAGTTAACTACACAGAACTTGAACGAAAAATCCATAAAGTATTAGATGATTATGCTGAAAGCCGCGAAGATTCAAATGTTGATGCTAAAAACGCAATGGCAACAAAATTTGTAAATGGCTTGCTTAAAAAAAGACTTTTTTCTTCTCCAGCCTCTTTTGCATCGACTCTTGAAAAGCACATAAATACTGTTAATGGCAACTCAAGCGCTAACAAAGTTAATGTGTTGGATGATCGTATTCTACGTAAGGCAATACTTAAAGCCGAGGAAGATTATGCTAATGATCAAGACGTAGAAATTGCACAAGAAGAAGCGATTGAGGAAGCTACTAACCGAAGTGGCCCTATTACTTCAGAGCAACGAGCATTATTGAATGAATTAAGAAACTGGGCACAAATAGCGCAGCATCAGACGGATTCAAAAGCTGACGCCATTTGTCGCTGGATAGACAATAACTTAAAAACTAATAACAAGTGGAATAACCAGAGAGTCATATTATTCACGGAATACCGAACCACTCAACAATGGCTTGAGAAAATTCTTACTGAAAAAGGTTATGCAGGTAAGAGACTTGCCATAATAAATGGTGGAATGGACCATGAAGAGCGCGAAGAGATTAAAGCAGCTTTCCAAACCCAACCTGAGCAATCTGATGTACGAATTTTATTGGCAACAGATGCAGCTTCCGAAGGTATTGATTTACAGAATCACTGTAATTGCCTAATTCATTTGGAAATACCCTATAACCCAAATGTAATGGAACAACGTAACGGTCGGATAGACCGTCACGGTCAGAAAGCCAATGAAATACTTATTTGGCACCCTGTAGACGCTGGTGCAAAACCTGGAGATAGCAACACTGTTGGTGGTAATAAAGACGATATTATTCGGGCTCTTACAAAGCTTGAATCAATGCGCGAAGATATGGGGAGCGTAAACCCTGTAATCGCACCACAAATGGCTGGGCTGATTGAAGGGCGTAGGAATGAGTTAAATACAGCGCAAGCAGAAGCAAAAATAGCTAAAGCAAAAAAAGCTATTCGAGCCGAAAAAGATTTACAGGAAAAAATTAAACGCCTTCATCAGCAGTTAGTCTCGACTCAAGAAGACTTCCACTTAACGCCAGAGCATATAATTGCAGCGGTGCAAACAGCGCTAGAAGTTGCTCAAAAACCACTTCTTAAGCCTTCTATCCTTGCTAATACACCAGATGGTAGCATCTTTATAATGCCTGAATTTACAGGTTCTTGGGCACCATGTAACAAAGGCTTACGTCACCCTCATACAAAAACAATTAGACCTATAACATTCGATCATAATGTTGCCAAAGGAAGAGACGATGTCGTCTTGGTTCATTTAAATCATCGTTTAGTACAAATGTGTTTGAGGCTCCTTAGAAGTCGAGTCTGGGAAAAAGATGACAAGTTGCATCGAGTAACCGTCAGAAGTTTACCAAATGATCAACTAGAGAATGCTGTTGCGATTGTTGCTTCAAGGCTTGTAATTGTTGGTGGCACTCACAATCGCCTTCACGAAGAAATTACTTATGCAGGTGGCTATTTAAAGAATAACGGTTATAACCGAGAGCGTGGTGTAAACCAAATAAATGAATGGTTAGAGAGTTCTAAACCGGCCACAATTTCTGATGAAACTAAAGAGGCACTTCAACTTAGGTTTGCCAAGTATAAGGATTCGATTTACCAGTCTGTAGAAGCTCGATCAAAAGAGCGACTTAATAATTTGGAAAGCACCTTAGAGCGTCAAAAAAACAAAGAAATTGAAGATATTACAACGGTTCTAGATGAATTAGATAATGCCATAAAAACTGAGTTAGCTTTCGAAGGTGTTATTCATGATCAATTGAGCTTATTTGGAGACGATGAACGAACTGAGGTAAGAAGAGATAAGGCCGCCATTGAAGCAAGACAAAAAAGAATTGAAGCAGATAAAGAAGCTGAAACAGATGCTATAGAAAAGCGCTATGCCAACTATATAGATCGCACATTTCCTGTTGCGGTTACGTTTCTTGTACCTGAAAAATTTTGTGAGGCTGACTAATGGCGTATTCTACAAATCAACACGCCGAATGGCTGTCACTTATTGAAGTATCTGGTCCATTTTTAGCCGAACCAATACTTAATCAAGCATTTCCACAAGGGTTAGAAAAAGTTGACCCTGTTAAAAAAAAGCAATTTCGCCAGGCCTATGATGAATGGCGAGAAGTTATTGATAGTGATGCTCAGCAAGATCTAAAGATAAAAGACAAAATTCACCATCAATGGATTAGCTGGGTGCTCAAATTTGGTCTAGAGCTTGATGAAGATGAAGACGGAGATACTTTAAAAGGTAGCTCTCAACTAGCACTCTCACTCCAAGTTTCAGTGGCTGAACACCACGTTACACTTATACCAGAATATGCCGTTATCACTAATGACGAAGAAAAACCGTATATGTTGGTGCAAACTTACGCACCAGGGACCGAGCTAAGTGAGGTGTTGCGAGGAGATAGCTGGTCAACAAGCCCTGCTGAACGGATGGCTCATTTATGTCGAGGGTTGGATACAAGGCTAGGTCTTATTACCAACGGTGAACAATGGATGTTGATTGATGCCCCTGCTGGAGGCATAACAACTTATGCAAGCTGGTATGCGAGGCTTTGGGGGCTAGAGCCCATTACATTAAAAGCATTTTATAGCTTATTTAATATAGGTGTAGTTTTTAATGGGTTTGATGAAGCCAAAAGCCTAACTGAACTAATTGATGAGTCTTTACAGCACCAAGATGATGTAACTCAAACGCTCGGAATTCAAGTTAGTCGTGCTGTAGAAGTACTTATTCAATCAATTGATAGAATTAATCACGACCATCACGGAAAATTGCTTGAAGGTATAGAACCAGAAGAGTTATACGAAGCAGGCTTAACGTTAATGATGCGTTTGGTATTTTTGCTATGTGCAGAAGAACGTGGCTTATTACTTTTGGGGGACCAAGCGTATGAAGCCAATTATGCTTTATCAACTTTGCGAGCTAAGTTACGAGAAGAAGCCAGCTTACACGGTGATGAAGTACTCTCTTATCGTAAGAATGCATGGGCTCGCTTATTAGCAATTTTTAGGTCTGTTTATGCAGGTGTTGAGCATGAAAATATGCGGATGCCAGCATTAGGTGGTTCGTTATTTGATCCTGACCGCTTTCCGTTTTTAGAAGGTCGAACTAAAGGCAGTAGTTGGCTTGAAGACGAAGCCAAACCACTACCCATTGATAACAGAACCGTTCTATTGTTTCTAGATGCAATTCAGCTATATCAAGGTCGAACACTTTCTTATCGAGCACTCGACGTAGAGCAGATAGGTTATGTTTATGAAGGCTTATTAGAGCAAACAGTAAAGCGTGCGCCTGATGTAACCTTAGAACTCTCAGGAAGTAAAAGTTGTAAAAAACCTTGGGTATATTTGGGCGAACTTGCATCAGCTTCATTGGATGGGGAAACAGCTCTTAAGAAGTTATTAAAAGAACGTACAGCAAGTTCAGCTTCGCGTATTACTAATGACTTAAAAAAAGAAGTTACCGATGCAGATCTAGATAAACTTCTGGTTGCTTGTTACAACGATGCTGAATTATGTCAGCGAATCAAACCTTATTATCACTTTTTAAGGTTTGATGCTTGGGGGAATCCTCTCCTATACCCTAAAGATGCATATATGCTGAGTACAGGCTCTGATAGACGAGAAACAGGCTCGCATTACACACCTAAATCATTAACTGAATCTATTGTTACTGAAACACTTGAGCCAATTGTTTATGTTGGGCCTGCTCAAGGAAAATCTCGAGAAGAGTGGCAGCTCAAATCACCAGAAGAATTGCTTAACTTAAAGATCTGTGATCCTGCAATGGGGTCGGGAGCTTTTCTCGTTCAAGTATGTCGGTGGCTATCTGAACGTGTTTGCGAATCATGGTTAATAGCTGAAGACGGTGGCCTTTTAGTTACGATTAAAGGACATACTACAAATGATGATTCTGAAGAATTAATTCCTATTGATGCTGAAGAGCGGCTCATTATTGCTAAACGCTTGATCTCTGAACGTTGTTTATATGGTGTTGATATTAACCCTTTGGCTGTTGAGCTAGCCAAGCTCTCTATTTGGTTAGTTACCTTATCTAAAGATCGTCCGTTTGGTTTTTTAGACCACAACCTAAAAGCTGGTGACAGTTTACTGGGTATTCATGATTTAGATCAGCTTTGTTACTTAAATTTAAACCCTTCTCAAACAAAGAAAAGTATATTAGAAGAGCAACCTTTTGCTGCGAAAATAAGAGAATTGGTTGCGGAAACCTTAGAGCTGAGAAAACAAATAGCTACTCACGACATCAATGTACTATCAGATATTGATGAAATGGCACTGCTAGAGGAGCAAGTAAAAGAGACAATGTTTCTACCTAAATTAATTGCAGACGCTTTAATTGGTTTGACATTAGAGACAGGTGGAAAGTTAAGAGATACTTCAATGTTGTCTTCATTTATACAAAAGACTTTATCTTATGATGAAGAATCTTTAAATGCATTAAGGGAAAGTGCTAGAAGAGGCTTAAGCAGTGAACTATCAGGGAAAATTAAAGGAAGAAAAGCATTTCATTGGTGCTTAGAGTTTCCTGAAGTATTTAATTCAGGAGGCTTCGATGGCCTTGTTGGTAATCCTCCATTTGTAGGTGGTCAAAAAATTTCAGGCTCTATGGGAGCAAACTATAGAGAATATTTGGTTCAAAATATAGCAAATGGAAAAAAAGGTGCGGCAGATTTAGTTGCATACTTTTTCCTAAATTCTAACACTCTTTTGAAACCTAGAGGTGGACTTGGTTTTATAGCGGTAAATTCAATTGCAGAAGGTGACACAAGACAAATAGGTCTGGAGTCTCTACTGAATCTAGGTACGTCAATTTATGCTGCATACCCTAATGAAGTTTGGCCAGGTAAAGCTGCCGTTATTACAAGTCGTATTCATCTTTTCAAAGGCAAATGGGATGGAAGTTTTTGTTTAAATAGTCAGCCTGTCGAGAGTATTTCTTCTTTTTTAACTAGTGATAACATTTGGACTCCTGAGGTCTTAAAAAGTAATGCTGGAAAGTCATACATAGGCTCATATGTACTTGGTTTAGGGTTTACAATGTTACAAGAAGAAGCTATGTCAATATTAGCTAACGAGCCTTTATGTAACAAAGTACTTTTTCCATATATAAATGGTAAAGATTTAAATACACATCCTACTCAAAAGCCGAGTAGATGGGTTATTAATTTCTGGGATTGGACTGTTGATGAGTCTTCGGAGTTTGAGCAACCATTTAAAATAGTTACTGAAAAAGTTAAGCCAGAAAGGGAGTCGAAGAAAGACAAAGGAGCAAAGGAAAAATGGTGGCAATATATAAGACCCCGTCCAGAGCTTTATCACAAACTAGGTAGAGGGAGTTTCTTTAATGCACATCCTCAAGGTTGGGATGATGAAGAACCACTACTAGATCGTTTTTTATGTATTACTAGAGTAAGTAAATCAGTTGCATTTACATTTCTACCTAATAACGTAATTCCATCAGAGGCAATCGTCGTATTCCCTATTGATGATTACGCTTATTTTGCAGTGCTTCAATCTAGTCTTCATAGTGTATATGCATGGCAACACTCTTCCAAACTAAAAAATGATCTTAGATACAGCCCATCAGATGCCTTTGAAACATTTCCCTTCCCTGAAAAAGCCTTTTTAGAGGCAAATAGTCCTTTACGCTCCATTGGGCAAAAATATTACGAGCTTAGACAAAGTATAATGAGTGACCTCCAAATTGGCCTAACCAATGTGTACAACTTGTTTAATGATCCTGAATGTTCAACTCATTCTATTGTTGGTTTGAGAGAATTACATGCAGAGATGGATAATGTGCTATTACAGACGTATGGCTGGGAGCAAGTTGACTTAGAGGTTGGCTTTCACCAAGTAGAGTACCTTCCAAAAGGTAAAAGGACTAAATTTGGAATGTCCGAAAAAGCCCGATTAGATATTTTAAATAGATTATCTCTATTAAATAAAGTTAGATATGAAGCTGAAAATTAATAAGGAACATTATGCATAATAAAAATAATAGCATTGGCGCTTATATAGCGGTAAGAGAAATAAATGATGAGAAGAGCTCAAATATAGATTACTGCCTTCAGCTTAAGGGTAAAAAAGTTTTATTTTCTAGCGTTGAAGATGGGTGCTGGGTATTAATCGTTGATACGGCTAATATGCTAACAGGTGTAGGCAGGGTTTATCGGCAGAGAAGTGATATAGAGTCCACTACATTATTCTTTGATAAGTATTTAAAAGTCGAATCACCTGTAATCGTTTCATTCCCTCGCTCAGGACAAATCGCTCGAATTGAGTGGACAAGGTTTGCTGAGGAACTACCTAAACTTACGGGTAAAACTTTAGCTGATATACCTTTGATTCAAGACGATGTTTACGTACGTGAATTACTTCAATTTGCTGTAAAAGATGATTTATTGGGCCCTGCGAATGGTCCATATGAGCAAATTTTTGATATGAGTGTTCGAGATCGCTACTTAGTTGGCCGTTTAGCGCCAATGGACGCTTCAGAAAAAGGTGGTGAGTTTGGTATTGATGGCTCAGGCGATGAAGATGGTGAACCAGAAGAGCTAGTCGTCAAAGCGCAATCAGGTAAAGGCGACTCACCCATAAATAATGTGAAACCAGAGCCTGAAGTGAGCGAAGAGGTTGACGCTGCAAGCAATCAGTCCCTTATTCCTTCAAGCATTGGATTTACCTTTTGTGTTTCGGGTGATGAAAAAGAGATTGAGCTTCAAGCTAGTTGGGGACGATATCAGCGTTTTTATGATCATGAAATGTATAAGACGAAAACAGATCCTGAAACAGGCGAGGAATCTCAAGGCGCTAAAGTAAAAGTGTGGCAGCGTATTCCTTGCGGAGGAACTATTTCCTTACAATTAGAAACAGGCTTAATCCCACCAATCTCAATTGATAAAGAAAACCCGAAAGTTGTCATTCAAGGTACAGTTCGCAAACCTAATGAAAACGGTGATAGGCTAGTTACTATATTTTTAGTAAATACTGAAAATGAGCCCGAATCAAATAGGGATACTGCTTGGATTTTTCAGCCAGAGATATCTGTTACAGCCACTGAAAATGCGGGCAATAAAGATGTCTTTCGTAAACGCCCTGTATTAAAGCCAGACGGCGAAGACTTAGAACGTGAATCATTGGAGATGGTTTATCGTAACCAGGTTGAATTTGCCACCGGTCATGGTATTGCTGTTCATGCCACTTCTTCAAAAGATAATGTTGAAAGAGCAACAGAAGTTAAAACAGTTGTCATACCTGATTATGAGGTTCCAGTAACTGAAGTACCAGGTCAGCGTGATGGTGACAGACCAGCGCTTAAAAAGATGATGTCAGAAGGCTATTTAGACATGATGAAGCTCGCTTCGATGTCTAGAAAAGACCTTGTTGTTGCCTTAACGCAAATGACATCTGACTATACCGCTTGGATAGCAGAACAAAAACTTAAAGCTGAAGAGGGATTACAGGACCATAAAGAGGCTGCCTCAAGAGCGATTGCGAGCTGTAATGAAATAAATGATCGCTTACAAGAAGGCATTGCCGTTTTAGCCGACACTGAAGATGACAATGCACTACAGGCATTTCGTTTTGCAAACTTAGCAATGGCTAAGCAACGCGTGCAGAGTATTTATGCGCACAAACGAAGAACGGATAAGAGTATTACAGTTGAAGAGCTTAATAAGGATCCTAAAAATTACTCTTGGCGTTCTTTCCAGTTGGCATTTTTGCTGTTATCTATTCCCGCTATCGCTAATCCAGAACATCAAGACCGTGCAGAGTCAGCGGATTCAATTGCTGATTTATTATGGTTTCCAACTGGTGGTGGTAAAACTGAAGCATATCTAGGTGTAGCTGCATTTACAATGTCGATACGCCGATTCCAAGGAAATCTTGGAGGTTATGATGCTAGCCGAGGATTAGCCGTAATAATGCGCTATACGCTCAGGTTATTGACTCTTCAACAGTTTCAACGTGCAACAGCGCTAATTTGTGCAATGGAAGTTATTCGTCGCGAAGCAATAAAAAAAGGCAAAATGAGGTTAGGAGAAACCCCATTTACAATTGGCTTATGGGTTGGTAACCGTGTGGCACCCGGCACTACTGCTGATAGTGCTAAAGCTATAAAAGATATTAGGGATCCTGAAAAGTTTAATGCTGGTAGCTCATCACCCGCTCAGTTAACTAGTTGCCCTTGGTGTGGTGAACAAATCGATCCTGGTAAGCATATTGAAGTTAATAAAGACACGCTACAAACAGCCATTTACTGCGGAGATAAAAAAGCCCGTTGTGAATTCTCTAAAGGTAAATCTGCAAAGTTAGCTCATCCAGGTATTCCTGCGTTAGTTGTAGATGAAGAGATGTATCATCGACCTCCTTCAATGATGATTGCGACCGTAGATAAATTTGCGATGATGGCTTGGCGTGGTGAAGTTAAAAACTTGTTTGGTAAAGCAACGTTAGAATGTGAACGTCATGGGCTTGTTTGGGAAGATGCCAACTCATGCAATGGGAATCATCCGAAATCTAAAGCCGGTGCAGCCACAAAACCTAAAGTCATATCTGAGATACGTCCACCAGACTTAATCATTCAAGACGAATTTCACTTAATTAGTGGTCCATTGGGAACAATGGTTGGTTTGTATGAAACCGCTGTTGATGAGCTATGTTCATGGTCTATAAATGGCAAAAAAGTTAGACCTAAAATAATCGCTTCGACTGCAACTGTCCGAAAAGCCAAGCAGCAAGTAAGCGGAGTATTTAACCGACAGGTTGCAGTATTTCCGCCACATGGCTTAGATATTGAAGATAACTTTTTCTCAGTTCAACGACCGATAACAGAACATTATGGCCGCCGCTATATGGGTATCTGCTCTCCAGGAAGTGCTAGGCCTGCCGTATTAATACGAGTTTACACTGCATTTTTAACCGCATCACAAGCCTTATTCGAACGTTTTGGTCAAGTAGCTGATCCATACATGACAAGTGTTGGTTACTTCAACTCATTACGTGAACTCGGGGGAATGAAACGGCTGGCTGAAGATGATGTGCAAACACGTTCATACCGAGTACAAATGAGTTTAGTTGAACGCCCTGGCTTACAGCAACGCAGCGTAAATAACATAAGGGAATTAACGTCTCGAGTATCTAGTCAAGATATACCTAAATACTTAGACCAATTAGAAGTTAAGTTTAAAGCTCAATATGACTCAACTGAAGGTAAGTATGTTACCAAGTGGGATGAAGGGGAAAGTCGAGCAATTGATGTGGTCTTAGCAACAAACATGCTATCTGTTGGTGTTGATGTAAACCGCTTAGGTGTAATGGCGGTCAACGGTCAACCTAAAAGCACAGCAGAGTATATTCAGGCAACAAGCCGAGTCGGGCGTAGTTTTCCAGGATTAGTTTGTACAGTTTTGACTTGGTCAAGGCCACGAGACCTTTCTCACTATGAGACATTTGAACATTATCATGCGACTTTTTATAAGCATGTGGAAGCCCAATCCGTCACACCGTTTTCTCCACGAGCTATAGATCGTGGTTTAACAGGCTCAATGGTTAGTTTAATGCGTTTAAGTGATGATACGCTGAACTCTAATGATGGAGCTGCTAATTTGACTCACACCACTTCAAATATTGTAAAAAGTACTATTGAATCAATATCAGAGCGTGTTCATCAGGTGGAAGAAAGCCCTCAATCAAAACAACTTGCCGAGGCATCAATTAAACAACGAATAGATGAGTGGGTAAAAGAAACAAATACGCCTGGACGTGCGGTTGCTTATGAGAAAAAGGGTGAAAGAGCAGACTCAAAAGTCCCGCTGATAAAAAAACCAGGATTTAGCGAATGGGATAGGTTTACCGTACCTATGTCTATGCGAGAAGTTGAGCCAGGCGTTAAATTACAAATGAGTACTCAAAAGTTAGAAGAAGGCCCGTCGTGGAAACCACCGGTTAAGAAAAAAAATCAAACTGAAGGGAATTCGTAATGAGTGGTAGTAAAAAATACGAGTCAACAAAAACGCCTGTAGGTGATGTGCGCCCTAGCCAATTACTATGGACT
Organism: Pseudoalteromonas nanhaiensis; assembly: GCF_051235485.1. Lineage (NCBI taxonomy): Bacteria > Pseudomonadati > Pseudomonadota > Gammaproteobacteria > Alteromonadales > Pseudoalteromonadaceae > Pseudoalteromonas > Pseudoalteromonas nanhaiensis. The sequence continues at coordinate 47,999 of NZ_JBPNYQ010000001.1, forward strand.
TATGGACCTGGCGCTCTTATCGATATGCCTAGTTTATCTGTGGTCACTCAGGGCATTGATCGATGGGATAAAGACCGTTGCCCTCCAATTACCGAAGCTAGGTTACTAACTGCTGTTAAGAAAGTGTTAGGGCCTCAGGTTGAAAGCATGAGAATGCCACCATTCTCGAATAAAGAGTCTACTGATCCATACTCAGCTGAGGCCAGAGTCGGTGTACCTGTTAGACCTTTTCCTCGATGGTTGCGCTGTGTAAAGTGCGGAATGTTAGCTGAGTATGATTCAGGACTGTTTGAAATAAAAGAAAATCGATTTAGGCCCGAAAATACGCGATTCGTTCACAAGATGTGCCGTGGTTCTGAGGGTGATAAACCTGCTAGGGATGCAGATGCTGTTCCTGCCCGTTTTCTACTCGCCTGTAGAAACGGTCATTTAGATGATTTTCCTTGGCGTTATTATGTGCACGGTGGCGAAACTACATGTAAAGGTACTTTGCGCTTTTTCGAAAGTGGAGCATCACTGCAAACCGAAAATCTTTGGGTTAAATGCGATGCTTGTGAAGCAAAAAGAAATTTAGCCCAAGCATTTGGTAAGGCCGGTAAAGAAAATTTACCAGCTTGTAGAGGAAGACATCCACACCTTGATAAATATGATGCTAGCTGTGATGAGGATGCCAAAGGCGTGTTATTAGGTGCTACTAATAGTTGGTTCCCTATTACCTTATCAGCCTTAGCTATACCGCTTACTCGAGACCCTATAGTGCAATTAGTACAAGATGGTTGGGATAACTTCTCTGACGTTGAATCTGTCTTGGAAGTTAAGGCGATTTTAAAAATATTAGTGAAAAATGCTATTTTGCCAGGTATTGATCAATACTCACCTAAAGAAGTTTGGGATGTTATTGATGCTATTAATAAAGGGGAAATTGGCGACACTGTAACTCAGGAAGATATTAAGGGACCTGAGTGGGATGTGTTTATAGACCCTAATCCACCAAATGATTGGCCGCATTTCTTGAGCGAAGCTACAGCGGTACCTACAAAATATAAAAACAAAATATCTAACGTCTTGTTGTTAAAGCGCTTGAGAGAAGTGAATGCTTTAATTGGCTTTACCAGAGTAGAAGCGCCAGAAGAAAGTAACAATCCAGATGAACAGCCACCAATGGCTTCACTTTGTAATGAATCCCCAACTTGGGTTCCTGCTAGTGAAGTGCATGGTGAGGGTATCTTTATCAGGTTTGATGAAAGCGCACTCACTACATGGGAAAAGTTACCCGCTGTTCAAGCTATCAATGAAAAACTATTCAATGGGCACAAAGGGTGGAGAGTTGCTCGGAAAAAAACACCTGAAGATGGATATCCTGGAATAAGGTATGTTTTATTGCATACTATTGCCCATCTACTTATTCGAGAGTTAGCTCTTGAGTGTGGCTATAATGCAGCTAGTATCAGAGAGCGAATATATGGTGATACTAGTTCTGAAAATAAGCAGGCTGGAATTTTAATTTATACAGCCGCCGCAGATTCAGACGGCACACTTGGAGGTTTAGTTGAACTTGGCAAGGCTGAAAACCTGGAAAGGCTGCTTCATCAAGCTCTAAATCGTGCCAAAGTATGTTCTTCCGACCCTCTTTGTTCAGAGCACAACCCCGAAAAAGACCGAACACTTCATGCCGCAGCCTGTCATGCCTGTACTTTCGCAGCAGAAACGTCCTGTGAAAAAAACAATCGTTATTTAGATCGAGCGTTAGTTGTTCCTACATTGGATGATAGTGGTGCTTCATACTTTGGAGATGAGGTTTAATGGATAAACTTTTAAAGGGAATTTATAACGTAGTTAAAGATCAGCACTTTAGTAAGATAAAATCTTTGTCTACAAAGTTAAAAAGTACTCGTAAAGAAGATTGTCTATCATTAAAAGGCTTTTTCAATGCAGATAGCTCTAATATTGCTTTAAATAAGTTGTTACAGCTATGGGCGCAGAGTGATTATTCAAGCAGCGAATTAGCAGGTATGTTGATTGGTGCTTCATATGGATGTATCAATGAAAGAGAACAAGAATCTACAGAGCTAGTATGGTCCGGACCAGATGCTAATTTGTTACCGGCAAGAAGAACCGAGCAAGTATTGTTAGATATTATCAACTCTGCCCAAGAGTCTTTATTTATAGTTTCATTTGTTTTAGTAAATATACCGACTATTGAGGCTGCTTTAGATAAAGCTGTTAGTCGCGGGGTTAATGTAAAAATGCTTTTGGAGTCTGAAGACAAGGAAGCTTCAGATAACTTCATTGGCACTATAAAGAGATTGTCTGCTTCTATGCCTAATATTGAGTTTTATATTTGGCCTAGAAAAAATAGAGAAGGTATTCAAGGTGGTTTTGCTAGGGTTCATGCCAAATGTGCTGTTGCTGATAAAGCAAGGGCCTTTATTACGAGCGCAAACCTCACTTCAGCTGCGCTAGATAAAAATATTGAGATGGGAGTTAATATTGAGGGAGGTAATATACCTAAAAATATTTTCGAGCAACTGTCCGCAATGATTAGTTCTAAAGAAATTGTTCATTATACCCCCAATGCATTTGCCAGCATGTCAGAACCTAAGTCAAGCGATGCCATACCCCTTGAAGAAATGCCTGATGACGTAAAGGCAGGTAGTAGTATTCAAATTGAGTTCGATAATTTAGAAGCTGGCTTCAAAGATGCCCGAAGGTTTATTGTCTGTGATAAGAAGAACGATAGGCCGAAGCCTGGAACATTAGTGATAATCAAACATGAAGCTCAATATTTGCTTGGTAACTACCGGTGGAATAAACAACAAAGCACAGATAGTGAACGAGTATTCTATGTTGTAACAATTAATGGTTTTGGCCTAAGAAAGAAAATAAAAATAAATGAAAGTGATTGGGAGAGTTTTAAACCAATTGCCATGGAAGAAAAGAACTAGGAGGTGGACTTTGGCTAGACTAATCCCAAAAGTTGAAATTGAAGATATAAGCGTTAAACCAGAGAGAGATGTTGCAAAGTTTTTAGTTGATTTACTGCCTGATGACTGTGTTATTTATCACAGCTATCCGTGGTTGAGAACTGATAGAAATGATAAAGGTAATACCACCATTAAAGAAGGCGAAACCGATTTTGTGATAATTATTCCTTCTCATGGCATGCTGGTGCTAGAGGTGAAAGGTGGTGAGATTGATTTTGATAGCGATAGCAGGCAATGGAATAGAGTTTTGTCTGGAGGAAGGTTAAAGGAAATTCAGGATCCCTTTGAACAAGCTAGACGCAATACACACTTCTTAGAAAAAGAAATAAAAAGAAGAGGATACAATGGGGCGAGTAGCTTACCATTTGCCTATGGTTATGCTGCTGTATTTCCCGATTGTGAATACGTTGGTGATACGCCTGCGGGAGCAACTCCGTCGATTGTTATTTCGGCGGGAGATTTGCAGTTTATTGACCGCAAAATTAAATTAGCGTTAAGTCAGTGGTCTAGAAGAGAAAGGCCAATGCCTTTATCTAAAGAGGATAAAGTTAAAATACAAAGATCTATCTCTCCAAGCTTTAATTTGTTGCCAATTCTTTTTCGCAAGATTGAAGATCAAGAAGAAAAGCTCTTTCGCCTCACTAATGATCAAAAAATGCTTCTAGACTTCTTAGCACATCGACCTAGAGCATGTATTAATGGTATTGCTGGTTCTGGTAAAACAATGCTCGCACAAGCCCAAGCTGAAAAGTTTGCGGATATTGGAAAACGGACACTATTAGTATGCTACAACAAAGCTTTGGCTAAATGGTTGCGTGATAATATTGCACCTGAATATGCTGATAGTATTACTGTTACCCACTTTCATGGACTTTGTTACGAGTTATGCCGAAAAGCTGGCATTCCATTTAGTCCTTCTAGTTACAATGAAGATGAATTTTGGCAAGAAGAAGCGCCAGAACTTTTGATAGAAGCTATTGATTATTTGGATATTAAGTTTGATGCTGTAATTGTCGATGAAGGCCAAGACTTTCAATCTGATTGGTGGATGCCACTTGAGCTTATAAATACTGATGGTGACGAGGGTACAATGTACGTATTTTTCGATCCCAATCAAAACCTATACGTAGATAAAAATTCATCTTTGCCTGCTTTAGGTGAGCCTTTTCAACTTCCTGTCAATTGCCGAAATACAAAATCAATTGCTGGTTTATGTAGTAATATTCTAAATAAACCGATACCGACAAAAAGTGATGCTCCTACAGGGGATGAACCTGAGGTTATCAAGCTAGATAATCAATACGAGGTACAGAAAAGAGTAGAGCGGTATATTCACGAATGGGTAAATAAAGGAAAGTTAACCCCAAGCCAAGTAGCTATTCTATGCCCATTTAAACTGAGTAATTCATCACTTTCAAATACTAATAGAATTAGAGGGCTTGAAATTACAGCCGATATTGACCATTGGAAAGGAAATAAAGGTGTTTTGTTTTCAACAGTTAAGGGATTTAAAGGTCTAGAAGCTGATGCCATAATTTTAATTGATATCCCCCCAGCTAATGAAGTATCGCTATTTAAACAAGCTGACTATTATGTCGCTTGTTCAAGAGCCAAACATATATTGGTTGTTATGACAATTGATTAAATTAAAGGTTTTATCAATTGTTATATTTGTACCTTTGTAAGTTACATGAAATGGGTGTTTCATTAAACTAGAAAGCAAAGTGTAGAATTTAATAAGGGAGTTTTAGCGTCAGCTAAATCAGTCGTCAAACCAAAACTGCCATCAATCCAAAACAGTTTAATAAAAAGAAATGACATCTAATCGCTTGTTAACTCTGGGGGAATGCAACCTTTCTGATTCTAATGTGGGTTAGATTCAGGAATTTATAAATGCAACCTAAGGGTTGTATTTTACTTGTGATTAAAAGATTGCTTATATTATATATTTTTCAAATAGATAGTGCTCAGATGGTTTTGCTTAGATAAAGATTTACATACCACATAAGGGTTCAAGTCTGGGAGGGGCCACCATTTTTACAAGCTTCCCAAGTAAACACCTACTAACAGAAATTACCCTGTGCTACCTCTGTGCTACTTTTTATAATATTAATGAACCTAAAATGATGCAATAATTACATGTATATTTTGAATTCATGGGTTACTCTGTTTATGGGTAAATTAAATGGAATGTTTTTTACTTAACTGGTTATGAAAAATATCGAACTGTCCAAATACGACTTTCAACTTATGAGCAAGGTCTTTAATAAAAGCATTCTAGTGGAGCTTGCCAAGTTTGGTGAGAGTCATACTCTTGAAAAGATAGTTTCTGGGTTAGAAGCCAATGTGATTCGCCTCGATTATCAGAACCTACCTGCATTTTTTGAGCGGGCATTTCACTTATTGAGACAGCATTACCCAAATGAATATATATATAAAAATGCTATCGCAGAAAAAATAGTAAGAGGGAGGCATAAGCTCTCAAATTCACTCTATGTCACAGAGTTCAAAGTTAATAATACTATTGCGGATGTTGCTATTTTTAATGGTACTTCAACAGCATATGAAATAAAGACTGAGTTTGACTCTTTTCAAAGATTAGACTCTCAGTTGAAAACTTATAAAAAAGCTTTTGAAAGGGTTTATCTTGTTGTACCTAGTGTTGATGTAGAGAAGGCTCTAAAAGTTGTAGACGGTACTACTGGGCTTTATGAATTAACTGATAGATATAGCCTAAAAATGTTAAGAGAAGCATCTACAAACATAGAAACTTTTTGTTCTGAAACAATATTAAATTGTTTAAGAGTGCCTGAGTATATGCAGATTATTAGCAATAACTTTGACTACAGCCCCGCACTGAGCCCATCAAAAAGAAAACAAGATTGTATCGAGCTATTTGCAAAACTTGATATAAATACCCTTCATAAGGAATATCTAAAACAAATTAGAGCCAGAGAATACTCAGAATTAGAAAAAAGCACTTTTAAAGACTTCCCTAAATCCTTAACCTCAGTCTTGTTGTCAAGCCGCTTGAATAAAAAGCTTTTATTAAATTTACAATCCTGTATTGTTGGTTAGTAAATACACAATACAAGGAATGTGAAAATGTATCACTCTTATCTACGTGGTAAGCAGTTTGAGTTATTAGCTGTTCGTTATGTTATCGACAAAATTGCAGAGAGCAATTCTACACCCATTATTGAGCCAGTTAGGCAGTCAAGCAGAGATATTCTTAAATGTATAGAAGTCTTAGAAGAAAATAATTCAAATTATATCATAGTTTCAAACCCTAAAGTTGGAGAGTTAGCCAACAATTCGCTCGCGAGAGAGCAACTTTTAGATGGAATTTCTAATACTTATCCTAATGCTGAATTTGGAGTAATTGTGAATGATACATCTACAAATACAGACATTAATATTATTCTAGATAGATACCCACAACATAGTTTTTCAATTATTCATTTTGGTCAATTTCAGGATATCCAATTTTTACAAGAACTATCAGCAACGAATAGGCAGTTTAAAAAGCATATTTTTATAGAGCATTGCTCAAGCAACTTTTATCAATCACAATTTAGTGGTTTTGAGCGTGTATTAATTGATGATTGCTTTAATCGTAGATCAACTAATAGAGAATATAGAGCTCAGTTAGAAGAGTTTTTTACTGATTTGCATGTCAACTATACAAGTCGAGGTTTTCAAGGCTACGGAGATTTTTCTGTTGTGGGTGATTACTTCTCAGAGGGAGGCGGGCAGGCCATAACTGCTGCTCTTCATATCACTTTTGATAAGCCTACTTTAGAAATATATATAAGGCATTTTTTATCAGCTGAGAGGCAAGTAGCTGATGAAGTGCCGATTTTACTTGAAGAGGCTATTTCAGAACTAGAAGCTTTTATAAGAACTAAACCTGAAATTTTAGAGTGGTCAAAGTCTCTCAACGAAGTGCTAGAAATCTATCAGAATGGTTGCCAAACCAGCTTGGCATATATTAAAAAGCTATCAATTGCTCATCACTTTGAATTAATGCATAAAGTACTAATCAATGGGTAGATTTATCTCAAGTAAACTTCAGTTATTTCAGCCCTGAAATGGCCTAGCTCTTGCGATACTGTCTCAAGAGCTATTGCCCTACTTAAACCGAAACTCCTTAGCTCAGCCATTCTCTCTTGTGCGTAGCTATGCCTGAGGCCATGACCGCCATTTGAAAAGAAGAGTGTTCGATCAGATGCTTTTGAGAATGAGCATGACCATTTATGACCGCCACCAATATCATAACGTTGCAAATAGTTAATTTCTCTATCACGAATCGTCATGGGCTGTGCTAGGCGCTTTTTTAAAGCTGGGAAAAGCGCTTATAAACATACAGAAACTCTAAAGAGGCTAATCGCATAGGATTTATTTTGAATTTAAATCACTTGCTAATAGGCACTCTAGGGACATAATAAAAAGATAGGGAAAGGCTTCATATGACACTTGATGAACTAGAACAACATGCCATAGCTTATGCTAAAAAACACAGAACACGTATTGCCCGTGAGTTAACAGACAAAAATCAGTTTCCTCCCGATACAAGACCGGTTTCTGTTTTTATGGCAGGTTCGCCCGGTGCTGGAAAAACGGAAGCTTCAAAAGCTTTTTTAGAAGAGATTGGTGCTGATAATGTACTCAGACTTGATCCCGATGAGTTAAGAGAGCAAATACCTGGTTACACAGGTGATAATTCTTATTTATTTCATCGTGCTGTATCTTTTATTGTAGAGAGGACACTTGACCGTGCTTTTAAAAATAAACAGTCATTTTTGTTAGATGGTACCTTGGCAAGTTATGATGTTGCAGAAAAAAATATTGAGCGATCTATTCGTAAAGGTCGAAATGTGCTTATTTTGTTTGTATACCAAAACCCAGAATATGCATGGGAATTTGTTGAAGCTAGAGAGAAGTTAGAAGGGCGTAGAATTTTACCAAATACTTTTATAGATCAATTTTTTGCATCACAAAAAGTTATAAAGGAACTTAAGGCAAAGTTTGGAAGTCAAATTAAAGTAGATTTATTAGTTAAGAATAATAAGGGTCGAACACGCTTTTATCATGATAATGTTCAGGCAATTGAGCATCATTTAGATGAAAAATTCACTAGAGAAGATCTAGAGAGCCTGATAAAATCATCGTCCAGCTCAAAAAACGAGCTTTAGGAGTGCCTATGTTTTCAAATTTAATAAAGCCAAAGCAAGCTCAAAATTCTAAGCTTTCAGACTTTGTACTTGATTCAAGCTCAAGTGAGAAAAAGCGAGTTTATAATCAAGTTATTGAGCGAGCAATTTCCTCTCAAGTACAGGTAGTAAATAAAGCACCTGCTGGCCATAAGTAATTATTAAAAGTCCCTATGTGGGACTTTTTTGCTTAAGAAAGAAACACAATTTCAAATAGATAGTTAAATTAAACACCTCTTATAGACCCAAAATTTTTTTATTAGCTTTACTAGCTTAATCTCAAAAATTTCTACACCTCTTTTTTATCCTTAAAATTCAACGAAATAAAATTATTTTTTTTTAAATATTTTGTCAGGTTTTTTGAGTTTGTCTCGTCTATAGCTGCAAATGACACGAAGTTGTTCTATTTGGTGGTAGCGATAGGCAGTGTCTTATGTATCTATTTTTACGAAAAGGACAAACTCATGACGACTACAACATCAACTGTGAATACGCTAAAACTTGATTCAATGAACGCACCATTTAGTGATGCTACTCTTTGGTTAAAAGAAGGATGGGGGCTATTTAAAAAAGCACCGTTTAAACTTTTCTTACTTATGACGCTGTTCGCTATTGTACCTGGTGTGGTGCAACTATTGCCTGCACCTACAGGTTTAACCGTATCAAAATGGTTAGCGCCTATGCTTATGGCAACGGTATGGCCTTTGTTGTTTAACCTGAATAATAACCAGAGATTTTCATTTAGGCACAATGCAACATGGGCGAAGTGGGGCAGGGTTGCGATTTGGTCTGTTGTGGGTATTTTACTGGCGCTGGTGCAATTTGCTGTTGGCAGTGCTTTGATCGGTAGTGAGCAGTTATCGGCATTATTGTCTGGTCAGTTTGTTGATGTTGAGCGCTGGCGCGTAGGGGTTATGTTTGTATCAATTGTCCCTATAAATATGCTGCTTATGTTTGTGGTGCCCCTGTTACTTTTAAATAATGCTTCGCTTATTTCAGCTGTAAAAGAAAGCATTACAACCGCATTAACGGTGATTAAACCATTAAGCATACTTTGTTTGATTAATATGCTCGTTACCTTTACTGCCCCTTATAGTCTTTTACCTATGTTGTTGGTAGGGCCGGTATTAGCATGTACCTACTTTTGTGCCTATAATCGTTTGTTCAAATAATAATAAAAACATGGAAGTACAGTGAAAGCTGATGTTCAAATAAACACATTGCTGAATGAATACGCGCCGCTGTTGGCGCGTGTTGCTGCAACCTACGAGATCAATCAAGCGCTACAAGATGAGCTAATTCAAGAGATGTCGCTGGCTGTTTGGCGCGCTTTTGAAAGTAATGACTCATCACCCGATGTTGCCTTTCGTGGCGATGCCAGCATAAAAACCTATATTGCCCGAATAGCTCACAATAAAGCGGTTGATCATGTGATTAAAGAGCAAAACTGCAAAGAGGTGGCCAGCTCTGAAAGTATTAATTACACCCACGCCTTAAGTGCACATAAATCACCAGACGACAGTTTAGATTTAATGGCTGCCCTTCGTAAATTAGCGCTGAAATACCGGCAGGTGCTTGCTTTACAGCTTGAAGGGTTTAATCAAAATGAGATAGCTCAAACGCTGGGATTGTCTGAAGATGCAGTTGCTAAACGTGCAAGTAGAGCAAGACAGCAACTTGCGAGCCTAATGGAGTAATAAAGTGGATAAATTCGAAGCAGATGATCAATTAGCCAAGTGGCAGCAGGCATTCGTGCAGGCAACCCCGAAAGTGGATAGCGCGGCGTTAATTGCACAAACACAAAAGTCGCGAACTAAGTTAAAGCTAAAAGGTTTAATCGACTCTTTATTAGGTGTTGTGGTAACCGTATTTTGTATTTACGCCATGTTGTTTGAGGCAAAAAATACCTATGAAACCATTATGTTTGCGCTATTAGTGCCTATTCCTCTAGGTTTTGGAATTTGGTCATACCGTTTAAGACGAAAGCTTTGGCGAGCAGAAACACTAGACGTCAATGCAATGCTTAATTTTAAAGAAAACCAGCTGAAGCACCAAGTTCATTACTGGCATGTGAGTTTTATTGGCTGCGTTGTGCTTTGGTGCGCTTTGCTAATCGTTGCCTTGTTTAATATGGTTATGTTTAAAACATACAGCCTATGGCTTATCCAGCTTGGCATTAATGGCATTATCGTACTGGCTGTTTATATACGTTATAAAAAACTAAGAGCACAGCTTGCTAAAGCGCTAGAGAGTATTCAAGCAATGCGTGGATAATGCTTCTTGACGAGCCGTTCCTAAAACTTATATAACGTGTTATTCAAATAATAATAAAGGATATATAGATGGAAGTTTTATACAGTATTTTGTTTTGGGGATCGCCTGTCGGCTTGGGTTTGTTCTTTTTCTTATCATGCACGGGGGCTGGGGTGCTTTTTTGGGGGATTGCACAGCTTAAGAAAGCTTCATCTAATTAAAAAGCTGATGTGTGAAAACATCGGCTCATAACGACTTCGACTTGCGAAATATACGCTAATTAAATGAGTTGTTAGGAATACCATTACGGTCTTCACCTTATCGCTTTTCTCCCTCTCACCGCTCAGATATGCCGCTTATCTTTTTTTGATAAGAATTGTTACATATTCGGTTTTATTGTTTTGGTTGAGAGGTTTATTATGGAGAAAGCGAAAAACTAATGATTAATTAGGTTTGCTAGTTTTTCGATAAATACATCAAAAAATAATTAGTACGGGACTCCCATGAAAAAAGTAACACTTACCGCGGCAAGTATTGCACTAGCCCTCGGTCTTGTTGGTTGTGGTGAAAAAGAACAAGAAACTAAAGCACCAGCAACTGCGGCCGTCACTGAAGCAAAAGCACCTTTAAATTCAGGTATTGAACTGGCGAACATGGACAAGTCTGTTCGCGCACAAGATGACTTTTACTATCACGTAAACGGCGAATGGTTAGAAAAAACAGAAATTCCGGGTGATAAATCAAACTATGGTTCATTCACTCAGCTTTATGATGATTCGCAAAAAGCGATGAAAGAAGTGCTAGAAAAGGCAGCGACAAACACTAATGTTAAACCGGGGTCAGATGAAGCTAAGTTAGCGGCGTTCTATAACAGCTATATGGATGAAGCAGGCCGTGAAGCGGCTGGTATCAAACCATTAACGCCAGTACTTGCAAGCGTTGATGCAGTAAAGAGCAAGCCTGAGCTTGTTGCTTTAATGGCTGAACTTCGCATTAAAGGTGGTAGCTTACCATTTGGTTATTATGTCAATAATGATGCAAAAAACTCGAGCGAATACGCGATGTATGTTTATCAGTCTGGTTTAGGTTTACCAGATCGTGATTATTATCTAAAAGACGATGAAAAATTCACAAAAATTCGTGAAGCTTACCAAGCATACGTTACAGCTATCTTAAGTAAAGCGGGTGTAGCAGATGCAGAATCTGCGGCTAAAGCTATTATTGATCTTGAAACAAGCATTGCTGATGCGCAGTGGAGCCGTGTTGAAAGTCGTGATGCTACTAAATCTTACAACAAGATGAGCGTTGCAGATGCTAACAAACTTACTGGCGACTTTGACTTTGCAGCTTACCTTGATGCGTCAGGTATTAAAACTGAAGAGGTAATCATTCGCCAACCTAGTTACCTAGAAAAATTTGCAGGTATCTACAAGGATACAGACTTAGCAACTTGGCAGAATTACCTTAAGTTCCACTTTGTGAGCAACTACGCTGCACTATTAGATAAAGAGCTTGTAGATCTTAACTTTGATTTTTACAGCACAACGCTTCGTGGTGTGACTGAGCAATCTCCGCTTTGGAAAAAAGCAGTTGATGCATCAAACGGTGTATTAGGTGAAATGCTTGGTAAAGTATACGTTAAAGATAACTTCCCACCTGAAGCGAAAGCGCGTATGGAAGAGTTAGTTGATAACGTAATTAGAGGTTACGCAGTTGCGATTGAAAACCTTGAGTGGATGAGCCCAGAAACAAAAATCGCTGCAAAAGAAAAGCTTGATAAGTTCACGCCAAAAATCGGTTACCCAGATAAATGGAAAGACTACTCAGCACTTGAAGTTAAAAGCGATGATTTAGTCGGTAATTACATTCGCCACAGCGAATGGGAGTATGCCGATATGATTGCTAAACTAGGTAAGCCAGTTGATCGTTCTGAGTGGCACATGACACCACAAACAGTAAACGCTTACTACAACCCAGTGAACAACGAAATCGTATTCCCTGCGGCTATCTTACAACCGCCATTCTTTAACCTTGAAGCCGATGACGCTGTTAACTACGGTGCAATCGGTGCGGTAATCGGCCACGAACTTGGTCACGGTTTTGATGACCAAGGTGCGAAATACGATGGTGACGGAAACTTACGTAACTGGTGGAGCGAATCAGACCTTAAACAGTTTGAAGAGCGCACAGGTCAGCTAGTTGCTCAGTATAATGAATATAAGCCGTTTGAAGATGCTAGCGTAAATGGTGAGCTAACATTAGGTGAAAATATTGGTGACTTAGGCGGCTTAACAGTTGCCTATACTGCTTACCAATTATCACTTGGTGATGAAAAAGCGCCTGTGATTGATGGTTACACGGGTGATCAACGTTTCTTCATGGGATGGTCACAAATTTGGCGTCGTAAATACCGTGACGAAGAGTTACGCAACCGCCTAATGACAGACCCGCATTCACCAAGCCACTACCGTGTAATCGGTATTCTTTCAAACATGCCAGAATTCTATCAGGCGTTTGATGTGAAAGAAGGCGACAAGATGTATATCAAACCAGAAGATCGCGTAAAAATCTGGTAATTGATTATCGATTTAAAAAGGCTCTGAGTGAACGCTCAGAGCCTTTTTTGTTTTAGGAGCAGAAAGCTTTTAGCCGTCAGTTTGAAGCTGAACTAATGGGGTATGTTAGTACTGCGTTCATTTGCTGTTATGGTGGTGAGCGCTAGAAAGTCGCGCAAAAATATATTCACAAAGAGAAGTGAATGAGAAGAGAAAGAGTAAACCAAAAAGATATCTTAATTTATTTCTCTTTAGCGCTGCGTCTCTTGGCCTCTTTGTGAAAATTACCTAAGTCTGTTTGCACAAAGAGAAGTGAATGAGAAAAGAATGAGGGAACCACAAGATCATTTTTTACTTTCTCTAAAGCGCAGCGTCTCATGATCTCTTTGTGATAATTTGGTTTTCTCTGTGGTTCAAATATGTTTTTCACAAAGAGAAGTGAATGAGGAAAACAAAAAATATTTTGTTTACCTCATCAGCCAAGCGCCTCAAAATCTCTTTGTGCGATTAAATGTCTTTGCTGTAGGCGTGATATTTATTTCGCGCGAAGGAAATTAAACCATAATCGCATCTTTAAGATACTGGAATAACTCTTTGTACGCTTTGGCTGGCTTTTCAGCTTTTACTTCTTTTGCGGCGCTGCGTACTAACTGGCGCATTTTTTGGCGCTCAAGAGAAGGGTATTGATCAATTGTTGAATTGATTAGATCGTCACCTTGTTTGATTAAATCATCACGTAGCGTTTCGATTTTGTTCATCAAAACATCCGCTTGGTTGTTTTTGTTGAGCATAATATCGATCATCGCTTGGATTTCATCAACGTTTTCAGTAGTACGTAATACTTTTGCGATATAGTTTAAGTTACGACGGTAAGCATCGCTCTTATCACTTACTTTATCAGAAACAACAAGGGCTTCTTTTAAATCGTGATTGAGTGGTAAGCGATCGCGTTGCTTTTTCGGCATTTTCGCGATTTCAGCACCCAAACCATGATATTGCATGGCTTCACGTTTTAACTCGCTTTTTGATACGTAAATAATTTCTTCTTCGATAAGTGGCTTTTTCTTCTTCGCCATAAGGATGCTCATTCAGTAAACTTAACTATTCGCTATTATACGTCATTTAGTTAATGATTAATATTAGCTGATGCACGTCTCGCAGTGTGTTAGCATTCGCTACACTATAAAAAATATCAGAACCTAGGACACACAAGATGAAAGATCCTATTTATCAACACATTTCTGAAGTGAAAGACGCGGTAAGCGAAGTACTTGAGCATGCAAGAAAGTTGGGTGCTACTGCTGCAGAAGCGGCGATGTCGAGCACGTCAGGTTTGTCTGTTAGTACGCGCATGGGCGAAGTTGAAACAATAGAGTTTAACCAAGACGGTGGCTTAGGTATTAGTGTTTATGTGGGGAATAACAAAGGCTCTGCTTCAACGGCTGATTTAAACCCTAAAACATTACGTACAGTGGTCGAAAAAGCCATTGATATTGCTAAATTCACTTCAGATGATCCATACAATGGTATCGCTGATAAAGAACTGCTTGAATTCGCACCACTTGATTTAGATCTGTATCACCCGTGGGAAGTAAGCCCAGAGCAAGGTATTGAGCTTTGCCATCAAGCAGAGCAGGCGGCACTAAACGCCGATGAGCGTATTGTAAATTCAGACGGTGCGAGTTTTTCTTCTCACCAAGGTTTGCGTGTTTATGGCAACAGCCATGGCATGATTGCAGGTTACCCGCGCACGCGTCATAGCATTAGCACCATGGTGATTGGTAAAGATGGCGAGCAAATGCAGCGCGATTCTGCTTATACCGTAGCGCGACATAAAGATGATTTAAACGATGCTGCAAAAGTAGGCCTCGAAGCGGCAACAGAAACATTGGCTAAGCTTAATAGTCAAAAGCTAGGTACTATGAAAGTGCCAGTTATCTTCAGAGCAGATATTGCCAACTCACTATTCGGTCATTTAGTGTCTGCGATTGGTGGTGGCGCGCTTTACCGTAAATCGAGCTTCTTGCTTGATAGCTTAGGCACAAAAGTATTTAGTGATTGTGTAAATATTTCTGAGCGTCCACATTTATTAAAAGGCTTAGCGTCTTCACCATTCGACTCGGAAGGGTTAAAAACTATCGACCGTGAAATTATTCAAGGTGGTGAGCTTCAAACATATCTATTAGCAAGCTACGCTGCACGTAAACTGTCTATGACACCAACGGGTCATGCTGGTGGTATTCATAACTGGTTAGTTGAGCAAACTCATGCTGACTTAAAAGCACTCTTAAAAACTATGGGCACAGGTTTACTAGTAACCGAGCTTATGGGTCAAGGTGTGAACACTGTAACGGGTGATTACTCACGTGGCGCGGCGGGTTTCTGGGTTGAGAATGGCGAAATCCAATACCCAGTCAGTGAAATCACAATTGCTGGTAACTTAAAAGATATGTTTAAAGCGGTAGTCGGTTTAGGTGGTGATATCGAGCGCCGTGGCGGTATTCAAACCGGCTCTGTATTGATTGAACAAATGCAGGTTGCTGGTAGCTGATTCATCAATAACTACTCAATTTTTAAAGCCTCACGTTTGTGGGGCTTTTTTATTTGAAAAAGTGCTTTACCTGAACTTAACTTGAGGTTTTATCTTGATGGCAGTTTAAAAATAAAAAGGAAAACTACCATGTATTTAGAGCACGTAAACCTTGTTGTTAGTAATGTTGATGCCATGCTGCACTTTTATAAAGCCGCATTCCCACATTGGCGGGTGCGTAGCCAAGGTGATAGCACATGGTCAGGCAAGCCGCGTAAATGGCTGCACTTTGGTGATGATTACCAATATCTTGCACTGAGTGATAACGGTGAAGACGAAAACCGTGATTTAGCAGGGCACCAAGTGGGCCTTGCTCATTTTGCTTATGTGACAAACGATATTAATGCCGTAATTGAACGTTTGGTTGACGCTGGTTATGAAATAGATAAACAGGGTCCAGAAAACCCCTATCGTAAAAATGTATATTTTATCGATCCCGCAGGTTTTGAAGTTGAGTTTGTAGAGTATTTCAGTGATATACCGAGTGAGAGAAATAATGACTTGTAGCTAGAGCTGTCAGCTTTTAGCTGTCAGTTTTGAGCCGAGCGGTGTTGTTTTAGGCCTTTACCAAAGGCCTGCCTCTTAAGAGGTACTTTAGTGCTGAAAGTATTTGCACAAAGAGAAGTGAATGAGAAGAGAATGAGGGAACCTCAAGATCATTTTTTACTTCCTCTAAAGCGCAGCGCCTCTTAACCTCTTTGTGCGATTAAATGTCTTTGATGTGGGGGTGAAGTTTAGTGAGCTTTCAGCTGTCAGTTTGAAGCCGAGCGGTGTTGTTTGTAGGTCAGGTATTGATTGATGGAATAGCGTTGTATGTAAGATGCGTCAAGCAAGCGTGACGCCTACGGTGTAGGGGCCTTTTAACGCCGAACAGCTTTACTTTATTCACGGCTAAAGCTGTTCCCACGTTTGACGTAGGCGTGAAATTTATTTCGCGCGCATTCTAGTAGGTCGTGCTTTAGCGCGTCATTGGTGAAACGTATGCAATATCTTGTCGCCATAAATGACGACCACATTAACATAATCGCAACTCGCAACTTTTACTACATCTTATTCATCTCTTTCCAACTGGCTTTTAGACTGTTGGCAAAGCTGATGAACTTTTCTTTCATGGTACGTTTAACTGAAATCTCGACTGAGCCTAGCCATACATTACCTTCAATGGTAATGGTTGGGCCTTGGCCTTTATTTAAGGCGACTGATCTGTTCTCTACACTGCCAATAACGCTGAACAGCTTTGATACCACATTGACATGTTCTGGCACATAGATTTCGTCGTTACCTAAAATACAGTTCACGTAAATAGTGACATGTTGGTGCTGGAAAATCGCTTCGCTAAAATCGAGCTCAATTGAACCTAAGCAGTTTGTAAGGTGAATTTCTTTTGGCACTACCCACTGGCCGCTGCGCTCATTTGAACCCAAAATACTACGAAGCTGCAGACTTTCGTTATCGCTGCTGTGGCCATAATGAGGTTTAAATTGCGCATGCTTTTGCGATTTGTAGTCAATATCAGCTTTAAGCTCTAAGTCCGCAACAAGTTCAACGAGTACTTCGTTGCTGGTGGCTTCCATTGCTTGGTCTAAGCGGCGTTCAAATGCTTCAGCTGAAATAACAGCATGACTGTAGTTATAAATGAGTTGATCAATTACTTCTTCTCTTACTTGATCGATTGGGCGATCTTCAAGTTTAACGGCCATGGTAGTTCCCTGTTGTGATTATCAAAGTGATTTTTATGTTATTCGTAATAAAGCAAAGCTTAGGCCAAATTTTATTTTATTATAAATCAATATGTTGTGTTTTATAGTGTCAACGTTACTTAGTTAAATTAACCACAGATTAATAAAATCAGCAACTAAATGGTTATTTTTGCAATATAGTGAACTTCTTACCGAGCAGCCTGTAAATCTTTACCGAATTGAATATAAATAGTCGCTGAATGAGGGTTTAAGGTATTGAAATTAAACAAATAAATAGTTGGCATCATAGTCGCATTGGTAAAAGTGTCTTAAATCAAAAGGAGAAGATTATGAACACTTTTAACAAATCTATGATTGCCGCTTTAGTAATTGGTGCAACAACAAGTATGTCAGCTCAGGCAAGCAGTTGGGAAAATGAAAGTAAAGATGCTTGGATTGATGGTAAGGCAGAAACTGTGCTTCTTATGAACACAAACCTTAACAACTTTGACATCAACACTGATGTAACGAATGGCAAGGTTGTACTTACAGGTAAAGTTGATAGTGAATTAGATAAAGAGCTTGCTGAAGAGCTTGTTCTTAGCCTGGATGGCGTTAGCTCTGTTGATAACAAACTAACGGTTGTTAAAAACATGAAGGCTAAGAAAATGAAAGCAGATAAAGCTGATTCAACTGAAAGCGATTTAACAGATGCGAAAATCAGTACTGTAATCACAACACGTTATTTATTTAACTCAGAAGTAGGTGGTACAGACATCGATGTTGATACCGATAACGGTGTAGTAACACTTAAAGGTACTGTTGAGTCTGATGCTGAAAAGCAATTAGCAATCAGTATCGCTGAAAACGCTGAAGACGTTCGCAAAGTAATCGATGAATTAACGATTGTTGCTGAATAACAGCAAGCCTAAATTAGCCCAGCTTTGGCTGGGCTAATAGATTTCAAGGAGTGAGTCATGGATTTAATACGTATTATTTTATCGGTTTTAATTCCACCTCTTGGCGTATTTTTACAGGTAGGTTTAGGTGCGCAGTTCTGGATTAATATTCTTTTAACCTTATTAGGGTACATTCCAGGTTTGATTCATGCTGTGTATATCATCGCTAAGCGATAATTACCTCATTAATCAGCAAGGATGAGTCAGGGAACACAGCAAGGAGCAGCTGTAGGAGTAAAGGACGATAAACCGCAAGGAGTTTACAGTATGGACAATGTAGCACAGCAAAAAGGACAGCAAGGAAGTAACAAAGCGTTATGGAGTAGCGCACAATGGCAACGCTTTATGGATAAAGTGAACGGAGATGACAGCAAGGGATAAGCTCAGGCTTGGAGCCAAACAGGATGAAGCTAGCGTAAGGAGGTGACTATATGGAACAAGTACAAACGCAACCAACACAAGGATTGACCGACAAAGGAGTTGCTTTATGGAATAAGCAACAGTGGCATGAATTTATGGAACACGCGAAAGCGGTTGCGCCACGATTAACAGGGAAGGCTGACGATAAAAACCCGATGTCATCTTCAGGTGACATCGGGTTTTTAATAACTTCGGCAATTTATCTTTATAACTTAAACTGATTTACTGTCTTATTTAAAGACGCTGCCAATTCATTTAAATCACGTGCTTCATCTGCCAATTCATGAGCATGATCCGCAGTGCTATTAACAAGGTGGTTAATAGCCGCCAGGCTATTATTAATATCTTCTGCAACCACAGTTTGCTGTTCTGTTGAAGTCGCAATTTGATGACTCTGATCTTGTACATTTGTCACTGATTGCGCGATATCTTGCAGTGCTTGCAATACAATTTGCGTTTGCTCAACGGAGCCTTCAGCACGCTCTTGACCCTGTTGCATCATAGTTGATGCTTGTTGAGCAATTTGCTGTAAGCGACTGATCATATTTCGAATATCATCCGTTGATTCTTGCGTTCTGCTTGCTAGTGAACGAACTTCGTCAGCCACAACAGCAAAGCCTCGCCCTTGCTCACCGGCTCGTGCCGCTTCAATTGCTGCATTAAGTGCTAGTAAGTTAGTTTGCTCTGCAATTGAGTTGATTACGTCGATCACAGCGCCAATGTTGCCACTTTCTTGTTCAAGACCTGCAACTACTTTAGATGCTTCGCCGATGTGGCTTGCAAGCGCAGTCATTACTGACTGAGCTTGTGTAGAGCGCTTAGTGCCATCGACTGTAATGGCTTGCACTTCTTCGGCTGCATTATTGGTATGCTGCGCATTACGTGAAATTTCGAGTACTGTAGATGCCATTTCAGTAACAGCGGCACTTACACTATCAACTTGTTGTTTTTCTTGCTGAATTTCATCATTGGTTTTTTGCGATACAATTTTCAGCTGACTAGCTGCTTGGCTCAGCTGCTCTGCTTGCGCGGCTGTGTTGAGCATCATTGCACGTAATTTATCGATGAAGGTGTTCATATGATGAGCAAGCTGGCCAACTTCGTCCTGACTATGAATTTCAATTTTTTGTGTTAAATCGCCATCGCCTGATGCGATATCACGCATGATGTAAGTCAGTTTTGTAAGAGGTTTGGTGATCATTTGCGTGGCCCAAAAGATCATCGCAATGATAATCGCAAGGATGATGATTAATGATGTAGTGGTTGTCATCACCGCATCGTTAACTGGCTCATCAATCATGCTAGTTGGGATCAAAATCCCGACATACCAATCAAGATATGGACTTTCTAGTTCAAGGCGATTGTATACAACGTAATATTGCTCACCTTTAAATGTGACATAGCTGCTACCATCTTTTTGGCTTTTCATCGCGCGGTTTAATTCGCTAAAGCCTGATGTGTCGCTAAATTGTTTTTCGAGGGCATCTAAGCCTTCTTTACCATTAGGGCCTTCGTCAGTCACAGATAATTTATGGCCAGTACGCTCAGAGAAGTGAACAACCTTTTGATTGCCATCTAGCAAGAAGCCAAAACCTTGGCCATTAAAGCGAATGGCCTCAACCATGTCGTTGATATTGTTGAGCTGTAAATCAACCCCACCAAAACCAACAAGTTTGTTTTGTTTATTATAAACTGGCTGTTGCACAACCGCTGAGGCATTACCTGTGGTTAAATCTACAGAAATAGGGCCAACATAAAGTTTGTTGATCTTTAAAGCATCTTGCCACCAACCACGTTTATAAGCGTAATAAGGCTGGCCATTGTAGTGGGTGGTTCGCTCGTTTTCTTTAAAGTATTCGCCTGTTGTTGCTGATGCAAAGAAGGCCGATAGAATGTTGTCATCGTTACCACTGATACGAACAAAATCTTGATTAACGTTGTCGTATCCTGGTTGGTTATCAAGGCTTTGATCACGTTTAGTCCAGTTGTCAAACCAGTTTACTAAGTGCGGATTTGTTACGAAGGTTTCAACAACTTTACCGTATTTAGCAAAGTAACCTTGCATTGACAGTCGTTCGCTTTGTAAGTAGCTATCAGCTTCGCGTTGAATCGCTTTGCGAGATAGGTCAGCAATATGATTAACAAAGAAACTAGACGCGATGATCAGTAGTACACTAATCGTCCCGCCAATCAGCAGTAATATTTTTTTACGTAAAGAGAGATTGTTTAACATAGGTGCACGTATTTTTATTATCGGTTAGAGTTATCTATCTAATCATATTTGCGCTTAAATCGCTACTTTGCAAAACGGTAGTTATTAATAAAATATTACAAAATACATAGGGTAAGTTACTAAATGGTTGTGAATGATAATAAAATGGTAGTGCTAGGTGCAGGTTGGTTGGGGCAAGCTCTTTGTCTTAAGGCAAAGGGGTTGGCGTGGCAGGTGCAGGGGACACACCGTAGTCGCGATCACGAACATGACTTTCAGCGTCAGTTTGCACTTGAAGATGGTGTACTTAAACATGACGTATCACTTGAAGGAGCATGGTGGGTGTGTGCAATTCCACCGCGTAGCCGCAGCTCAGAAAGTAATTATTTAGATACATTGCAAGCTGGGCTTGAACTTGCCAAACACCTAAATTGTAAAGGCTTTATTTTATGTTCTTCGACAGGTGTTTACCCAACTGACAATGGTTGTTACGACGAAAGCACAGAAATTAACTGCCAATCAGCACGCCAACAAACATTATACGATGCGGAGCAATTAGTGCTAAATGCGGGTGGCAAGGCATTGCGCTTAGCGGGACTTGTAGGCCCCGAACGTGACCCAGGTAAGTTTGTTGCAGGTAAAGAGCTTACTAGCTCAAGTCAGCAAGTGGTGAACATGGTACAACAGCAAGATGTAATAGCGGCGATTTTTTCAGTGCTTGAAAACTGGTCTAACGCCAATAGCATTTATAACGTTGTTAACCCAGCGCATCCAACAAAAGCGGACTACTACCAGCAAAAATGCTCTGAACTGGGTAATCAACCACCCACCTTTACAAGTCATGAAGCTGGCGAACGTATCATTGATGGTTCGACTATTGAGGCGCTGAACTTTCACTATCAATTGCCAATTTAATTACTTTTTAAAGGTTAAGTGACCGCCGAGTCTGTATTTACTACCTGGTGAGACTAAGCGTGCAAAGCTTACAATGCCATTTGCTGACCACGTTCGGCGGATCACTTGCAAACAAGGCTCTTCATTGTAGAGATTAAGCCATTCGCACATTTCTTGGTTAGGCATAATCGCCTCAACCGTATGTCTGGCCTCAGTTAATGGCGCACTGGTTGATAAATACTCATGGGGGGTTAGGCTGTGGAAATCTTGTTGTAAGTAATCTTTTGCCAGAGCCGGGTTCACAAAGCGCTCTTCTACTTGCAGAGGTTGCTCGTTCTCGTTGTGAACGATGACGCTACGATAAACATGACTGTCTACATCAACGCCCAATGCAATTGCAATAGGGGCAATTGCACGTATTGATTCCATCACTAAAATTGTACAGCTGTAATCACTGTTACGAGCTTTAACTTCATCAGCGATGTTTTTAATTTCGAGCAATGATGATTGTGACTTAAAGCTTGCTACAAAAGTCCCTTGGCCTTGGCTACGAGTTAGTATACCAGCGTCTGTAAGTTCAGATAACGCGCGTCTGGCCGTCATGCGGCTAACCTGAAACTGGCTGGTTAATTCGTTTTCTGAGGGCACGCGGCTATTTTCTTGCCATTGACCCGATCGAATGTTTTCCAAAATATATTCTTTTATTAGCGCAAACTTAGGGACGCTCATTGTGAAAGTGCACAGGTAAGTTAACAGTGTGTAACAAGGTGGCATAATTTTCTTGTATATACAAGATGAGTTGTTAAACTTTAAGCTAATTTGATTAGGCGCTTTAAAGCTCGCAGCAGATATAAGTATAGGTGAAAAATGCATACAACGAACGATAGCCAAATGCACTGGGATTTAGTGATCACAGATGCCAATATTGCCACCATGGATCCTCAAGTTGATGCGCCTTACGGTGCTATAGAAAATGCAGCGATCGCAGTAAAAGAAGGTAAAATTGCTTGGTTAGGTTCGCAAGCTGACTTACCAAACTTTGATGCATTAGCAACACCGACTATCTCAGCTAAAGGGCAATGGTTAACACCGGGATTAATTGATTGCCACACTCACTTAGTGTTTGCCGGTAGCCGCGCTGAAGAGTTCGAGCAACGCTTGCAAGGTGTCAGTTATGAGCAAATTGCTGCTAATGGCGGCGGTATTGCAAGTACAGTAAGAGCAACGCGCGCAGCAGACCACGAAACCTTATTTGTCAGTGCGAAAGAGCGCTTAAATGCTTTATACGCAGAAGGCGTGACTACGGTAGAGATCAAATCTGGCTATGGTCTTGACTGCGAAAACGAAATTAAGCTACTCGAAGTGGCTCGCTTATTAGGTGAAAATCATCCGGTTGATGTTAAAACCACATTTTTAGGTGCTCACGCATTGCCACCTGAATATAAAGGCCGTAGTGATGAGTACATTGATTTGGTTTGCGGTGAGATGCTTGACCGTGTTGTTGAAGCTGATTTAGCTGATGCGGTTGATGCATTTTGTGAAAATGTCGGTTTTAGTAACGAGCAAACTCGCCGTGTATTTGAAGCGGCTAAAAAGCACAACTTACCCGTTAAGTTGCATGCTGAGCAGTTATCTAATCAACATGGTGCAGAACTTGTTGCTGAATTTAATGGCTTATCAGCCGACCATATTGAACATTTAGATGAAGCAGGCATTCAAGCAATGGCCAAAGCAGGCACTGCGGCAGTGCTGTTACCGGGGGCATTTTATTTCTTACGCGAAACAAAATACCCACCAATTGAATTACTTCAGCAGTATCAGGTGCCTATTGCTATATCAACCGACTTCAACCCAGGAACTTCACCATTGTGTTCATTGCATTTAATGATGAATATGGCCTGTACTCTTTTTCGTATGACACCAGAGCAAGCGCTTGCAGGTGTAACACGTAATGCCGCCAAAGCCTTGGGTCTTGATGATCGAGGTGTATTAAAAGTGGGGGCACGCGCTGATATTGCTCACTGGCAAATATCCCACCCTGCGCAATTAAGTTACCAATTCGGCGTAAATAAACTGTTAAATCTGTGGATTTTGGGTAGACTTAGTTAGAAGTTATTTTTACGTATTTTTGGATTAGATGTCATTGATTGCCAGTTTAGCGAGTAACGGTGTAGGGCTCGTAAATTTAAGTAGTGATGCAGTGCCAGTGTTTTTAGCAGGCTGTGTTTTTATGGCAATGATTTGTGCGTTGTGTGTCACTCGTCATCCAATACTTAGACTCAGTTTAGTTGTTAATGGTGTGCTGGGGTTGGCAATCCTCAGTTCCGCTATTCCTTGGTTAATCATTTTATTAGCAATGAGTCTTTGCTTTCATTTATGGCAAGCTTTTCGAACAAATAACTGGTTAGCGATTATTTTTACTGTCGCTGCGGCGATTACGTTTACAGTAATGTATTCTGCCCACTTATTGCTCGAAACTTCCGCGTATTGGCTAGTGATTTCAGTTATTGTTTTATCTGTGTCTGGCTTTTTTAACTTTGAAGAACCAGAAGAAAGTGAAGAAGTCATAGTTGATACTCCTTACCATGATGAAATAGACAGTACTCCACTAACTGGCTTGCCAGATCGCAGCGATTTACGACGTAGCTTTGCTAGCTGGGTTGAAGAACACTCGCATAACTGCGCCCTTGTTATGCTGCGTTTAGAGGGATTTGAAAGTGTTAACCAGCATATAGGTCGGGACTTTGGTGATTTATTACTTGCTCAGTCTGCTACTCGTATTAAACAGCAATTAGACAATGATGCAGTGCTTAATATTAGTAGTGGCGTTGGCAATATAGAAAAGCTTGCTCACTTAGGTGGATTAAATTTTGCCTTCATTTGCTCTCTTGAGGAGCAAAAGCATTTGCATGAGCAACTTATAAGTCAAATAAAACAAGTGACCTTAAAACCCTTCAATGTGGCAAATTGCACTATTGAGGTGAAAGTGCGAGCTAGCTACGTTACCTGTAATGAGCCTGAATACAGTTTTGAAAACCTTATTTCTTTCGCTAACCTTGCACTTGATTCAAACCCAGATCGGGCTATCGTGCCATATCATCCGCAAATGATGATTGAGCAGCTAGAGCAGCAAGCAAGGCTACGTGAGCTGGCGCACTTAGATTTTGCTAGTGAGCTTGAGTTGTATTTTCAACCAGTGGTTCGTAATAGTGACAACAAAATAGAGTTTTTAGAATTGCTGTTACGCTGGCAGCATCCAAAACAAGGGATCTTAGCAGCTAACAAGTTTATTGATGATATTCGTGTTGCGGGCCTTAGCTATCCGGTTGCTGCTTATGTGATTGAGCGAGCAGCAGAGCTTGCTATGGCATTACGTATGGAAGGCATGCAGCTGCCACTCAGTATTAATGTGTTTGGTCCTGAGATGCTACATGAAGAGTTTATTGAATTTGTAGACCGTATTGCCACCGAGCATCATTTAGAACCCGGCGCTTTAATTATTGAATGCCCGCTTGATCTATTTATGAGCTTGGATGATCAAGGTAAAGCCATGGTTGCAAGGCTAAGTAGCATTGGTATTAAACTGTGTGTAGATGGATTAGGTGATACCCCTGTTTGGCTATCTAAACTACCAAATTTGAATGTTGAGTATGTTAAAGTTGCAGCATCGCTTACCGCAGATTTTGCTCACCAAACTCAAATACGTAGCCTCGTTTCAGGGGTGGTGGCTATGCATAACCAAAATAATGCTAAAGTGATTTGTGAAGGGGTGGAAACCTTAGAGCAACTTAATTTTATTAAGTCATTAAACACCTATGCAGCGCAAGGTTATTATTTTAATTACCCGCTTAGTAGTGTAGGTATGGTGTCATGGTTAAAGCAATGGCATTTAGAGCATCAGTAATGAAGCTAGCGAGTTTCTAGGGGAAAGTTAGCGAGCTGTTTGACTCGTTACATTGCGTTTTATCTTGAACCTTGCTTCCAATTTAACTTGCTTCCAATTTAAGGGGGGCGGCATAAAGCCGCTGCTACAGGTAGGTGTGAAACTTGTTTCGAGCAGACTTCCCCAAAAATCAGTCGTTATCTCGTTTCTCGCCTCTTTCTAACTTGCCTCTCTTGCCTGCAAATACGCATTCACTAGGGCAGTGATGATTTGGCCAGCATCGTTCATGCCTGCTTCTAAACTAACAGGATGTTGTGATGGTGCACCTTCACATAAATGAAGGTAGCGAGCAGTTGTCTGGCTGGCTGCTAAATGCACAAAGTGTTCTGCATCACTCACACTAAAGCCGCAATTGGTATAAGCGCTAACTGGCATTAGCGAAATACTGTCTAAGTCAACTTCGACGCCTAATGGGGCATTATCGAATTTATTAAGTGCTTGTTTACATGCGGTTGATAAGTCTATATTGCGACGAACTTGAATGTCTTGATAACTATCAAACGAGAAGTTTGCTTGAGTTAACGCATTCATAATTGCTTGATTATTCTTAAATTCGTGCAAACCCATCACATGATAATCAGCGAGATGATTTTCGCTGTAGGCATACCTAAAGCCATTACCACTATGGCGACCTTCACAGTCTCTAAAATCAGCGTGAGGGTCTAAGTTAATGGCGTTTACTGGTTTGCCATGCTGCTTACTTAGGGCACGTAATATACCTAAGCAGTTGTTGTGTCCGCCACCTATCACAATTGGCTCAAGGCCAGCTGCAAAAATCATTGCCAGTACTTGCTCAACACGGGGGTCGATATCGCCACATAGTTCACGTAGTTTGGCTAAGTCGGCGTCGTTTTTATTATCAAGGTTAGCTGCTTGTTGATTTAAATCATCAAGCGCAACTTCACCAAGTAGCAATACACGCTCATGGTTTAAAAATTGGTTATGAGTTTGATTCAAAAAGCGCTTTAAGAAAGCTAGCCATGCTTGCTGTGCACCGCCATTACCTAGGTTAGCACGAGGCCCAATATCCTCACACACGCCAACTAAAACGTAACGAATACCAAATTGTTTGGCATCAATAAGAGCCTGAGAGGCGTTTACATGTGTATCAAGAAGAGCAAGAGCTTGCCATGCTTTTTGTTCATTGGCGCGGCGGACACATAAATGTTTTACCGCCGCTTCATCATAAATTTTAAGGGGATTTATCACTGAGATTAGTCTTCTATTATTTCTAACTCTAATTCTTCAGCAGATAATATAATGCCGGTACTATCGGCGTAAACAAAGTCACCATCAAAGAAAGACACACCGGCAAAATTAACGCCTATACCATCTTCGCCTGCGCCTTCACTGTCTGCAGCAACTGGAATAGAAGCAATTGCTTGAATGCCTAGATCTAGCTCTTCAAGTTCGTCAACATGGCGAATAGCACCGTAAACGATGATCCCTTGCCAGTTATTCTCAAGGGCGATTTCTGCTAGTTCAATATCTATTAGTGCGCGTCGGGTTGAACCACCACCATCGATCAAAAGCACACTATCGGTTCCGTCCGTAGTTAAGATATCGCGGATCAGCTCGTTATTTTCAAAACATTTAACAGTTTTCACTCGGCCACTAAAGCTTGGGCGTCCACCAAAATTGATAAACATTGGCTCGAGCACATCGACCACGTCGGCAAAGTGATCGCATAAATCAGAAGTGCTGTAATCCATTTTTTCATCCTCTAAAGAGACTGTCTGTTTAGTACCCAGTATACCTTGATACAACTCAATAACAACGACTTAATACTGGTTTATTCGTTTAAATCAAAGGAATTTCGTTATCGCAACATTAGTGTCTCAAAAGCGTCACCTAATTGTTATTTTTACCGCCTAAGCTGAGATGAGTATAAAAATTAGACGCAAAGTATGACAAGGAGCTTACCATGGCAAACAACATGCTTACTAAATTGGCCAAAGTGGATGAACAGCTGTTTTTAAGTGTGTTTAACGACGCTTCGCCAAATTGGCTCAGAAAGTCAGCGCTTGGTTTATCAAAAAGCGGTGATGGCGGACTTTATGTGGTGTTGTTCCTTGGGTTTTGGTGGTTTACCGAACAACTTCATTTTCAGCAGCTTGCGATGAGTATATTGGTTGGCTTTGCAATTGAGCGACCCATTTACTTTTTAGCTAAAAAGCGAATTGCGCGGGTAAGACCTTGCGACTGTTTAGTGCAAGGTGCGTATTTAGTGCCAAGTGATCAGTTTAGCCTACCGTCGGGGCATAGTGCTGGGGCATTTGTTATAGCGACTATTTTAACCATGTATTTCCCTGAGCTTACTGTGCTTTGGCTTCTTTGGGCATCGGGTGTAGCAGCATCTCGGGTGGTAATCGGTGTGCATTACCCTGCTGATGTAATTATTGGCGCAGGTATGGGGTCGAGTTGTGCAGTTTTAGCAGTCATGGTGGTGGAATCTATATGAGAATTTTGTACGGTATACAAGGAACAGGTAACGGACACATAACCCGTGCTCGCGTGATGGCAACCACCTTTAAAGCATTAGGGGTCGATGTTGACTACGTATTTTCCGGGCGCAAAGAGCAAGATTACTTTGATATGGCTGATTTTGCCGACTTTAGAACATTTAGAGGTTTATCATTTACCAGTAAATCAGGACAAGTTGATAGTTTAAGAACATTAAAAAATGCACGCCCTTTGCAGCTAATTAAAGACATTAAAAGCTTAGATTTACGTCATTATGATTTGGTTTTTAATGACTTTGAACCTATCACAGCGTGGGCAGCAAAACAGCAAGGTATTCCGGTTATTGGTATGAGTCATCAGGCTGCATTTTTGTCTGATAAAGTGCCAATGTTTGGTCGAGCTTTCTTTCGTCGTGCGTTGATCCGTAATTATGCCCCCGCGAATGTCTATCTCGGTGTTCATTGGCAACCTTATGCTGAGAATATTATTCCTCCTTTCATCGCGAGTCATCACCATGACAATCCTGTGATGGTTGAAAATAAAGTCTTAGTTTATTTACCGTTTGAGAACCTAGACAGTGTTGTCGACTACTTAAAGGACTTTCCTGAGCGTGAGTTTTACTGCTATCACCCCGATGCGCAAGATTGCTCAATCGGTAATATTCATCTGCGAGCGCCGTCACGAGTTGGGTTTCTTAACGATTTAGCCAACGCTGGTGGTGTGATTGGTAATGCAGGGTTTGAGCTTGCAAGCGAGGCATTACAGTTAGGTAAAAAGCTGTTACTCAAGCCGCTTGGCAAGCAGTTTGAGCAGGGGATTAATGCACAAACGCTGCTAGGCATGGGAGCTGCCCATGTTATGAGTTACCTTAACCCCTATGCGATGGATGATTGGTTGCAATCACCACAAAATAAAAGATTGAACTTTCCGAGTGATCCCGCGCCATTAGTTGAATGGGTAAGGAAAAAGCAGTGGCAGAAATTAGATAAGTTACACCAACATTTATGGCAAAAAGTTAACTTACAGTAAATACAGTTTGTTTGTTGGTTCCTTATATTGGAAAATGCATCGCCTTTTCAGGCTACTTTTTATTAGCTGCTTCAAATAGTTTAGCTATACTTTGAAATGCATGTTGCTATAGGGCACTTTGAATGAATGTATTACAAAATTTAACTATAAAACGTCGTTTACAGTTAAACGCGCTTGTTGTTGGCCTTGCAATGGTTGTAATGCTGTGTGTAATTATTTTTGAGTCACGCATGATGCTTAAGCTCAATGAAACAATTCAAAATGCAGAGGAACTCGATATTCATGAGCTTGCCATGCGCAAGCATGAAAAAAACTTTTTGTTTTATAAAAAAGTTGAGAGCCTTGAGCTTTTTGAAAATGAGTATACCCAGTTAAAAACCAAAATTGCTCGCCTAGATGAGTTAGTCGATGATCTTGATATGGATAGCACTAAACTGGATGAGTTTAAAGGATTAGCAAAAACTTACTATGACGACTTCAATGAGGTTGTGGTACTACAAAAGAAAATAGGTCTACACCCAAAAGATGCTTTATACGGAGAGCTAAGAAGTGCTGTGCATCAAGTCGAAACATTGCTTGATGACCGCGATAACTACAGATTACTGACATCTATGCTACAGCTGCGCCGTGCCGAAAAAGATTTTATGCTGCGCTTTGATTTGAAATATATGACTAAGTTCGATGAGCTGGTTGCCAATTTCAAAACAGAAATAAAGAGTGCCGGGCTTGATGCAAGCTATGAAAATAAGCTCATCAGTTTGCTTTCGACATATCAAGCTAAGTTTAAAGCCTTAGTTGATGCTCAGGTTGCGCTCGGGCTAGACTTAGAGTCAGGTGCTTTAGGTGAAATGAAGCGCAGTGTTGAGATGAGTGATGCGATTGTTAATCAATTTACTGAACAAACTAAACAGTTCGTTGAATCGAGTGCTTCACAAGCTCAATTAATTGCCTTCGTTGTATTTATTCTCGCTAGTATTATTGTGATGATACTCGTGTACTTAACCAGTCGCTCTATCATAAAACCTATCGAGCGTGTTTATCACACAATTAACGAAATTCGTCGCAATAACGATTTAAGCATGTCGATTTCTCAATCAGGTAAAGATGAAATTACCACCATGACGATCGACTTTAATAGCTTGATCAGTGATTTCAAAAAGCTGATTTATGAAGTTAATACCGCGCTAAGTACCCTTAACGTGGCAACTGAGCATTTATCAGAAACGACAGCAGCAACAAGCTCAGGTATGCAAGAGCAGCTTCATGAAGCAGATATGGTTGCTACAGCTGCCACTGAAATGCAGGCGACGATTCAAGATATTTCTCACAACACAGAAGCGGCTGCGAAAAAAGCTGAGTCAACTAACTTAAGTGCGCAGCAAGGTCGTTCGGAGGTTGAATCGACGGTGGTGCAAATTAATCACTTATCAGATTCACTCGGGAATGCATCAAGTGTGGTGTCGCAGTTAGAAAAAGACGCCGAAACGATTGGCTCTGTGTTGGATGTTATTCGTGGTATCGCTGAGCAAACTAACTTACTGGCACTCAATGCGGCCATTGAAGCTGCGCGTGCTGGTGAGCAAGGTCGTGGCTTTGCGGTCGTTGCTGATGAAGTACGTTCACTTGCCCAGCGTACCCAAGACTCAACACAAGAGATTGAGAGCATTATTTCGACCCTACAAGGTCGCACACGAGAAGTGGTGAGTATTATGCAGCAATGTCGTACACAAGGTGGCGAAAGCGCGGCGCAGGCAAGCAAAGCCGGTGAGTTACTGCGTTCAATTACCGAAGATGTACAAACCATTATGGATATGAGTACTCACATAGCCACAGCAATTGATGAACAAAGCCAAGTGGCTTCTGAGGTTAATAAAAACGTGGTACGCATTCGTGATATCGCTCAAGAGGCATCGGGTCACGCGGCAACTAATGCACAAACCAGCGAAGAAGTATCTGAGCAAGCGCGTGTGCTTTATCAGGCAATCGATAAGTTTAAAGTTTAATGAATTAGTCTGATGAAAAACAAAAGCGCGGTGATGGTTTCGTCATCGCGCTTTTTTGTTGCTTGGGTGTGTATACCGCGACAAGGTTTTAATACCAATCCGCTTAATTAAGTAGACTATTTTGAGGCAATAAAACCTCGTTGATAACAAGGCAAAAATTTCGTTATTTAGTTGTTCTAAATGAGAAATTTTTAACGCAGTTAGCGACAGGTTTAATCCCTCAAAATGATTAAGTATTATTGCGGGTTGGTATTAAGGCACAAACTTAATAGGCACGCTGTCTTTGTTGGCTTCGTGCTCTGTGACTCTGGCTTGATATTGTTGCCAAAGCGCATCATGATTTGCTTGTAGATCAGCTAAGTAATGCCAGCTAAACAAGCCACTATTATGATTATCGCTAAATATCAGTCGAATTGCATAATGGCCAACCGGCTCAATTTTACTAATTCCTACTTGCTGTTTGCCAAGCACCAGTTTCATCTGCTCATTACCGTGGCCTTGTACTTCAGCAGATGGTGAGTGAACACGCAGAAATTCAGCACTAAATTGGGCAATAGTCTGATCATCAAAATGAACATCTAATACTTTACTAACGCTGTGATAATGCACTTTAGTGACTTCTTTCATGTGAGCCTCGAATCTACGATTTATATACTAAAAAGCCTCCAACTGGAGGCTTTTTAGTATAACGCTAATTTGTTGATTAAAGAATGAAACGGCTTAAGTCTTCATCTTCAACAAGTGCACCTAAATGCTGTTCAACGTAATTGGCATCAATTGTTAGTGTTGAACCTGCTTTTTCTGAGGCATCAAATGAAATTTCTTCCATTAGTTTTTCCATCACTGTGTGTAAGCGACGCGCACCGATGTTTTCGGTTTTTTCATTTACCTGCCAAGCCGCTTTCGCGATACGCTCAATTGCATCATCGGTAAACTCAACCTCAACTTGCTCTGTTTTTAACAGCTCACGTTGTTGCTCAGTTAATGAAGCATGAGGCTCAGTTAAGATACGTTTAAAGTCATCAGCACTTAGTGCTTCAAGCTCAACGCGGATTGGTAAACGACCTTGTAGCTCTGGGATCATGTCTGATGGTTTAGCCATTTGGAATGCGCCAGATGCAATAAACAACATGTGGTCAGTTTTAACCATGCCGTGTTTAGTGCTTACTGTTGAGCCTTCGATTAATGGTAGTAAGTCGCGTTGTACACCTTCGCGGCTAACATCAGGGCCAGACGCTTCACCACGTTTACAGATTTTATCGATCTCATCGATAAACACGATACCGTTTTGCTCTACCGCGAAGATAGCTTGTTCTTTTAACTCTTCAGGGTTAACAAGTTTTGCAGCTTCTTCTTCAACTAATAGTTTGAAGGCTTCTTTAATTTTTAACTTACGCTTACTGCGCTTGTCGCCACCCATGTTTTGGAACATGCTCTGAAGCTGGTTGGTCATTTCTTCCATACCTGGAGGAGCCATGATCTCAACATTTGGCTGAGCTTGTGCAACATCGATATCGATTTCTTTATCGTCTAATTGGCCTTCACGTAATTTCTTACGGAAAGATTGACGAGTCGAAGAGTTTTCTTCAGTTTTTGATTCACCAAAGGTGTCGCGCGCTGGTGGTAGTAGGGCATCTAAAATGCGCTCTTCTGCCGCTTCTTCAGCACGGTGCTTAAATTTCTTAGTTTGCTGTTCGCGGGTCATTTTAATTGAAATATCCACTAAATCACGGATGATAGTTTCAACTTCTTTACCAACATAGCCCACTTCTGTGAATTTGGTTGCTTCAACCTTAATGAAAGGCGCATTAGCAAGTTTTGCAAGGCGGCGAGCAATTTCAGTTTTACCCACACCAGTAGGACCAATCATTAAAATGTTTTTTGGTGTTACTTCGGCGCGTAGCTCGTCGCTTAGTTGCATACGGCGCCAGCGATTACGAAGCGCGATTGAAACTGCTTTTTTAGCTTTAGCTTGGCCGATAATGTGTTGATCTAGCTCGTGAACGATTTCTCTTGGCGTCATCTCAGACATGGCAGTTCCTATTACAATTCTTCAATAGTTTGGAAATTATTCGTGAATACGCAGATGTTGCCGGCAATAGTTAGGCTTTTCTCTACAATTTCACGTGCACTTAGGTCGGTGTTTTCAAGAAGCGCTGTGGCTGCTGATTGTGCGAAGTTACCACCACTGCCAATCGCAATTAGGTCATTTTCTGGCTGCACAACATCACCGTTACCTGTGATGATCAATGACGCAGTTTCGTCTGCAACTGCTAAGAGTGCTTCGAGTTTTCGAAGTGCACGGTCACTACGCCAATCTTTGGCCATTTCAACGGCTGCCTTAGTCAGGTTACCTTGGTGCATTTCTAGTTTGCTTTCAAATCGTTCGAAAAGGGTGAAGGCATCAGCAGTACCGCCAGCGAAACCAGCGATTACTTTGCCATTATAAAGACGTCGAACTTTGCGGGCGTTGCCCTTCATTACGGTATTACCAAGTGAAACTTGGCCGTCGCCACCAATTACGACCTTGTCGTCGCGGCGTACACTTACAATAGTGGTCATGATTATTCCTCATCATCGAGCGGCAAAGCCGCTCGTAAAAAGCGATTGATGAGGTGTTTATATGGGTGAATGAACTAAAATCAAGTCCAAAGCCAAATTCCGCAGCCCATTATTTTGATACGTTTAAGTTTATTTTTATCGCTTTCGGCCAAACGTTTGGTTTCGTAAGGGCCTAAACGCACTTTATACCAAACACCATTGCTGCCTTGGGTTTTCTTTACCTCGGCAACCAAGCCGGCAAAAGCGATTTTAGCTTTTAATGTTTGTGCTTGCTCTAAGGTTCTAAAAGAACCGCATTGCATTACATACGGGCCCTTTTGTTCAATCTCTTTTACTTCAACCTGAACTTCGTGCTCTTTAATCTCTTTGATAAATTCAGGTGTTTTAGGTGGCGGAATAACAGTTTCTTCTTGTTTAGTCGGATTGGCTTGTTGTTCCACAAGTTCAGGGTCAGCATTATGTTTGATATACCATAAGCCATAGCTAAACCCGCCTACTAAAATAAGCGCGATTAAAATTAGAATAATAGGAAATGGCTTTTTCGCCGGAGCCTGCTTTTTATTTCTATTTGCTGGTTTTTTATTAATGTAATCGTGTTGTGCCATGACTCTTTTATTGGCCTTTAAATCATATCTATCGGATCAACGTCTAGGCTCCAACGCACTTTTTGCGCTAATTTGCTGGTGCTTATGTAGTCGACCATTTGCGCTAAATATTGGTGCAAGTGGGAGCGTTCCTGCGCCTGAATATGTAATTGAAAGCGATACTTACCAGCCACACGTTCCAGTGGCGCAGGTATCGGACCGAGCAATTGTATACCAGATACGTTCTGGACAGGAACCAAATCAGTTAAAAAATCGACCACTTGATTAATGTTATGTCCTTCGGCGCGCACCATAGCCATATTGGTAATGGGTGGAAGCTGAGCCTCTTCGCGCTCTGTCAGGGCATAGCGGGCAAAATCCTGATAGCCATTGTTGACTAAATCTTGTAGTAATGGATGCTCAGGAAAATGGGTTTGCAATAATACTTGCCCAGGTTCACCACTTCGACCAGCACGGCCTGCCACTTGCGTGACAAGTTGCGCTAAATGCTCGGTAGCGCGAAAGTCGCACGAATATAAACCGCTGTCGACGTCTAAGATTAAAACCAGGCTAACATCAGCAAAGTGGTGGCCTTTTGCTAACATTTGCGTACCAACGAGGATACGCGCACCGCCTTGGTTAATATCATCAAGGGCCTTTTCTAAGCTGCCTTTACGACGAGTTGAATCTCGGTCGATACGACTAATCGGAATATCAGGAAAGGTTTGTGTTAAAAACTCTTCGATTTGTTCAGTACCTTTACCATTTGGAAAAATCTGCGTGCTGCCGCAATCGGGGCATTGATGAGGCACCTGATGTTGCTCACCACAGTGGTGACAAATCATCTGGCCAATGGCTTTATGAAAGGTTGCACTGGTGCTACAACGTGAGCACTCACTTAGCCAGCCACACTCATGGCATATAAGGGTAGGCGAAAAACCGCGACGGTTTAAAAACACCATTACTTGTTTGCCACGCTCTAAATGTTGGCGCATATAGGCAAGGCTTGCATGGGCAATTCCGGCTTGCTCTGGCTGACCTTTCATGTCCATTAGTTGAAACTGGTTATCGGTGCTGGTTTGGGCGCGCTCAGTGAGGCTCAACAGCTGATATTTGTTATTAATTGCTTTATGTAAGGTCTCAAGTGCCGGTGTGGCACTACCTAGAACGAGCACAATATTATGCTGGTATGCTCTATAAGCGGCTAGGTCTCTAGCATGATAGCGCAATGTATCTTGTTGCTTAAACGAGCTGTCGTGCTCTTCATCAACGATGATCATGCCAAGTGATAAAAAAGGTAAGAAAATACTCGAACGTGTGCCGATCACTATGGCGCAGCTGCCTTTTTCACAGAAACGCCAGGTCTGTAAGCGTTCGTTATCTGTCAGTGCGGAGTGCCAGAGCATAATCGGTGTATCAGGAAAGCGACGACGAAAACGATTAACCGTTTGTGGTGTTAAGCCAATTTCAGGCACTAATACTAGGGCTTGTTGGCCCTTTTTAAGTACTTCTTCTAGGCATTGCAAATACACTTCGGTTTTACCACTTCCGGTAACCCCTTCAAGTAAAAAGCTGGTAAAGCCGTTAGCTTGATTAATGCTGGTACACGCCACAGCTTGTTCTTTATTAAGTACAGGTTTGCTACCTACTGTCGGCGGGCGTTGCTGCCACTGGTTATCATGTTCGATAAACTGAGTGATCAGTTGTTTGTCGAGCAGGCTATCGATGGTTTTTTTTGTAAATCCGAGTGCTTTTAATTCTGTAACCGATGATTTGCCCGATTCGGCTAGCTGCTTTAATAAACTTAACTGGGTTTTTGCTTTTAGCGACGGCAGCTTTGCACCTTTTTCGGTCAGCTCAACCATGTTAATGCTGGTTTTATCAGGGCATTCGCCTTGTCTTAATGCAGCCGGAAGTGCCGTATGAATGGTTTCACCCAATGGATAACAGTAGTAGCGTGCAGTGAATTTCAGAAGCGCTAAATGTTGCTCAGATAAAACTGGCGTGTCGTCTATTACGTCTATAATCGGCTTTATTTTGTCAGCGGGAACATCGGTTGATGTTTTTAGAGCCAACACCACTGCAACCTTTTTTTGACTACCAAATGGCACGCGAACGCGCATGCCTGGCTTTAACTCAGGGCTGTGCAGCAGCTGTTCAACTTTATAATCGAAGGTACGCTGTAAAGGGACTTTTATGGCAACTTCTACAAAGTGCATAACAACTCTACTGAAACAAAGACGGAAAGATAATGTACTAAAATTACGGTTAAAAACCTACCAACAAATACTGAACAACAAGCCACTTGATTATTTTTTTAGCGAAATATGTATTTAAAGCTTGTCGCAAGGTCACTTGAGCTATAAAATACGCGGCCTATTAATTGTATTAACTGCGTATGGTGCCAGACTTCGGGTTTGGAGAGCGATACGGCCTTAACTAGAGGTTCCCTATGAAAGAAGGTATTCACCCTAAGTACGAAGCTATCACTGCAACTTGTTCATGTGGTAACAAATTCGAAACTAGCTCAACTCTTTGTAAAGACATCCACTTAGACGTATGTTCTGAGTGTCACCCGTTTTACACTGGTAAGCAAAAGATTTTAGACACTGGCGGCCGTGTTGATCGTTTCAACAAGCGCTTCGGTGCACTTAGCAGCAAGAAGTAATTTCTGCTGTTTAGTTAAAAGAAGCACCTTAGGGTGCTTTTTTTATGGCTAAAATTCACAAAATTCGTTATTAACGCTGACACTTACTTATCATCTTCACTCATTTCCTTTGCATAACTATTTCTGGCTGTTATGCCCATTATGTCGTTAATTGTAGAGACAAAGTGCCACCCCTTGGCTATATTCTTTTTTGTATAAATGAGTATACCAATCCGCAATAATACTTAATCATTTTGAGGGATTAAACCTGTCGCTACCTGCGTTAAAAATTTCTGATTTAGAACACAACTAAATAACGAAATTTTTGCCTTGCTATCAACAAGGTTTCATTGCCTCAAAATAGACTACTTAATTAAGCGTATTGGTATCTAAAAGCTATTAAAAATAATAAATTTAAATAATTTCGTGAGTAAATGCTGTGAACTTCGTTGAAATGGCTGTTTTGGGCTAATTTCGGCTATTTGCAGTGTTCGTGCATATAAAATACAAAAACACGCGCTTAAAAGGCCATAAATAGGTTAATTTTTATGTTTGATTAATCGCAACTATGCACAGAAATTGTTGGGAAATCCTTTAAAATTAAGCGATATAGCTTATAACAGGATAGACCTGATAATACTTGGAATTTTTATACATTACAGGTATCGTACTGATGCAAGCTCTCTCACTTTTTAACTTTTTGCAGGATACTATCGCGTTATGTCAGATTTTCGTGAAAAAGCATTACATTACCACGCTCACCCCGTTCCAGGTAAAATTAGTGTTGAACTAACTAAGCCAGCCGAAACGGTTAACGATCTCGCTTTAGCTTATAGCCCAGGTGTGGCTGAACCAGTCCGCGAAATTGCTGCTGATCCAGCAAATGCCTATAAGTACACAGGTAAAGGTAACATGGTTGCGGTTATTTCAAACGGTACCGCAATTCTAGGATTAGGTAACTTAGGCCCGCTTGCATCAAAACCTGTAATGGAAGGTAAAGCGTTACTATTCAAACGTTTTGCTGGCCTTGATTCAATTGATATTGAAGTAAAACACCGCACAACAGAAGACTTCATTAATACGGTTGCTAACATCGCTGATACGTTTGGTGGTATCAATCTAGAAGATATTAAAGCGCCAGAGTGTTTTGAAATCGAAAAAGCGCTTATCGAGCGTTGCGATATTCCAGTTTTCCACGATGACCAACAT
The DNA here is from genome assembly GCF_051235485.1 of Pseudoalteromonas nanhaiensis. Classification (NCBI taxonomy): domain Bacteria; kingdom Pseudomonadati; phylum Pseudomonadota; class Gammaproteobacteria; order Alteromonadales; family Pseudoalteromonadaceae; genus Pseudoalteromonas; species Pseudoalteromonas nanhaiensis. The sequence goes on from NZ_JBPNYQ010000001.1 coordinate 86,198, forward strand.
GGCACTGCTATTGTTACCGCTGCTGGTATGCTTAATGCCCTTGAAGTACAAGGTAAAGACATCGAAGATGCAATTATCGTATGTTTAGGTGCCGGTGCAGCTGCAGTTGCTTGTATGGAGCTATTAATAAAATGTGGCGCACTGCGTGAGCACATCTATATGCTTGACCGTAAAGGTGTGATCCACACTCGTCGTGATGACTTAAATGAGTATAAGCAATTATTTGCTAACAATACTGATAAGCGTACATTACAAGACGTTATTGCTGATGCTGATGTGTTTGTAGGTGTATCTGGTCCTAATCTATTAACTGCCGATGATCTTAAACTGATGGCAGATAAGCCTGTGGTGTTTGCGTGTTCAAACCCAGATCCTGAGATTGCCCCAGAAGTTGCACACAGTGCACGTAACGATTTAATTATGGCAACGGGGCGTTCAGACTTCCCTAACCAAGTGAATAACGTGCTTTGTTTCCCGTTTATTTTCCGTGGTGCGCTAGATGTGCGAGCAACGGCAATTAATGATGAAATGAAAATTGCAGCTGTGCATGCTATTCGAAGCATTGCAAAAGAGCCTGTACCAAGCGAAGTATTAAAAGCGGCTGGCGTTGAGTCACTAGAGTTTGGTGCCGAGTACATCATTCCTAAGCCAATGGACCCGCGTTTATTACCTCGTATTGCTCGTGCTGTTGCTGAGGCGGCAGTAGAGTCAGGGGTTGCGCAAATTGAGATGCCAGAAGATTACATGCGTTAAACTTAATTAACGCTAATAAAAAAACTCAGCCTAAGCTGAGTTTTTTTATGCCTGTGGCTATCGGCGGTGATCCGATGGCCGAAATACTTACTCTGAATCAAGAACAGGGATATCTAACCCCATTTCTTGCATAATCTTTTTAACTTCTTCTGGCACCTTTTCAGGGTTGTCTTTACGAAGGTCATCGTCATTTGGTAATGGTTGACCTGTAAAAGCATGTAGGAAAGCTTCACACAATAACTCACTATTCGTCGCATGACGTAAGTTATTGATCTGACGACGTGTACGTTCATCAGTTAATACTTTTAATACATTAAGTGGGATCGATACGGTAATCTTTTTTACTTGTTCTGATTTTTTACCGTGTTCTGCATATGGGTGAATGTATTCACCGTTCCATTTAGCCATAAGTTATTTCGTTGCCTCGGTTGTCAGTTATTTACGCGAGATACCAATTCAAAATAGAACACTTCGTAAAGGTAATTAGTATTTCTCATCGCGCAAGATGCGGAAATTCTATCTCTTTAAAAAAGATAGTCAAATACTAGTTATTTAGCCATCTAGTAGTGTAAATGTATAAACTTCTATTGTGAGCTATAAATACTTTGACTTCTCATAGTCGATCATCTAACCTTTTAGACGTCTAAACATCCAATTTATGAATAGGTGATGAAATGAGTGAAAAAAATAAAGCGACGATAGCGGTTCGTCACGGCATCGAAGCCGATAAGCATCATGGTGCGGTTGTGCCACCTCTATACTTATCAACCACCTATTCATTTGCTGACTTTGATACTAAACGCCAGTATGACTATGGCCGCAGTGGTAATCCGAATCGCGATATCTTAGCTGAAACTTTAGCTGAGCTTGAAGGGGGTGCAAGAGGCATTATTACTGCAACAGGTATGTCTGCAGTGCATTTAGCAACTCAGCTGTTAAACAGTGATGACACACTGGTTATTCCACATGACTGTTATGGCGGTAGTTACCGTTTATTCACCTCGCTTGAAAAACGTGGCCTGTTAAAACTAAAAGTTTTGGATTTAACTAAAACTGAAAATCTCCAAGAAATTTTAGCGATTAAACCTAAGTTGATTTGGATTGAAACGCCAAGTAACCCAATCTTGCGTTTAACAGATATTAAAGTAATTACTAGTATTGCTAAGCAGTGTGGTGCTTTGGTTGCGGCTGACAACACCTTCTTATCACCTGCATTACAAAACCCCATTGAGTTTGGTGTTGATATTGTTGTGCACTCAACCACTAAATATATTAATGGTCACTCTGATGTAGTGGGCGGTGCAGTGATTGCTGCAACGCAAGAGCTAGGCGATGAGCTTGCTTGGTGGGCGAATAACATTGGTATTACTGGTGCACCATTTGATAGCTACTTAACCCTTCGTGGTTTACGTACTTTAAATGTACGTTTGAAGCAGCACCAAGAAAATGCCTTTGCAATTGCTGAGTATTTAGAAAACTCACCTTATGTAAGCCAAGTTTATTATCCAGGCCTTTCTTCACACCCACAGCATGAGCTTGCTAAAGCACAGCAACGCGGTTTTGGTGGCATGGTGAGCTTTGATATTAAAGGCGACATTAACGATGCCGCAGCGTTTTTAACAAGCCTTAAAGACTTTAGCCTTGCTGAGTCGCTTGGTGGGGTAGAGAGCTTGATTTGTCACCCTGCAACGATGACACACGCAGGTATGGAGCCTAAAGCCCGTCTTGAAGCTGGTGTCGGTGATACCCTTATTCGTATTTCTGTAGGCATTGAAGACGTAAAAGACCTTATTGCCGATTTAGACCGTGTTTTTAATTTAGTAAAACCAGGTCAAGGCCAGCAAGTTACAAAAGCTGAAGTTAAGCAAACACAGCAAGATACACAACAAAACGCGTCATTTAAGTTAACGCCAGCACATACGGCATTGTGGTAGAAAAATGGTAAATATTGTTCATAAATTTGGTGGCTCAAGCTTAAGCTCGGCAGAACGCTATCATGCGGTGGCTAACATTGTTTTAGCGAATACGGAGCAGGGCGATTGCGTAGTTGTATCGGCATCGGGTAAAACAACCGATACTTTAGTAAAGCTTTGGCAAAGTTACCAGCAGCAAGATAGCCAAGCTGTTAGCGATATTCTACTGCTTATTGATAATAATCAACGTGCGCTTATTGAGCAGTTACTTACAGGCCAAAATAAACAACAGGCGTTGGCACAGTTAAAAGATGAACTTGCTGTATTAAACGAATTAATTAGTCAGCAACAGTTACTTGAAGCACCTTTACTTGCACATGGTGAAGTGTGGTCGGCGCGCTTATTGGCGGCTTACTTAAATCAGTTGGGTATTGCTGCACAAGATGTTGATGCAAGGCAGCTATTTACTTTAAATGATGGTCAGCTTTTACATCAAAAAAACCAGCAGCAATGCAGCGATACTATTAGCAAATCACATATCAACGTAGTAACGGGCTTTATTGCCGCAGATTGCCAAGGTAATACGGTTACTTTAGGCCGTAATGGCAGTGATTACAGCGCCACATTACTGGCCAGTTATACTTTTGCTAAACAAGTGTCTATTTGGACAGACACACAAGGGGTATTTAGCACTGACCCTCGTAAGGTTAAAAATGCGGTTAAATACGCCAAGGTATGTCGTGAGCAAGCAAACTTATTAGCGCGCTTAGGCAACCCAGTACTGCATGCAAAGACGTTATCGCCGTTAAAAGACTCAGAAATCAAACTCGTAGTTAGAAGTAGTTTTGATTGCGATGCCACGCCAACCGAAGTGGTAAAAGAAGGCTATAGCAAAGCAAAACGTTTTATTACTACCTTAGATAACATCGATTTATTACGCGTTGATAAACTAAGTAGTGGTGAAGTAGGTGAGCTAAGCCAATTAATTCAACACAGCTTGCATCACTTTGTTAAAGAAGGTGATACCTACTTGTTAGTGCCTGGTCAAAGTACTCATCAGATTGTCAGCCATTTAGCGGGTCGCGCCAATATTGTAGAGTCTAATTTAAGCGGTTGTGCGGTAGTTGCACCGACTGCTGATATCGGTGCTCTTGCAGAGCAAGCAACAGCGCTTTTAAAAGAGCAGAGCATTCATCCTCGTTTTGTACAGCAAGACGATAACTATGTGTTGATCTTAAATGATCAAGCAATTGATAGTGATGTTTTAACTCTTCTACATGACAAGTTGGTAAACAAAGGCCAAGAGCTGGCCATTATAGTTGCTGGCCTTGGTAATGTGGGTGAAGTGTTCTTATCGCAACTTCAAGCTCAGTTTGCTCGTTTATCTGCCCATTATAAAGTAAAGGTGGTTGCTCTTCTTCGCTCTAAGCAAATGCTATTTAGTGCCAGTGGTTTAAATACTGAAACATGGCAAGAGCAGTGGCACAATGAAGCGCAAAGCTACGACAAAGCTGAATTATTAGCGCGTATCAATGAGCTTGATTATGAGCATAAAGTGATAATTGATATCACAGCGAGTGAGGCTTTTAGTCAGTTGTATCCTGATTTTGTAGAGCTTAACTGTCATCTGATCAGTGCAAATAAATATGCGGGTACCGCTGCAAACGATTGGTATCAAGCACTGCGTAGTCAATTAGCTGAGCGAAATCTGTTATGGCGTTATAACACCAGTGTTGGCGCAGGTTTACCGATTAACTTTGCTTTGGCTGATTTACAAAATAGTGGTGACAGCATTAACCGTATTGAAGGGGTATTCTCGGGTACTTTATCGTGGTTATGTAGCAGTTATGATGGCAAGGTGCCGTTTTCTGATTTAGTGCTACAAGCACAGCAAATGGGTTACACAGAGCCTGATCCTCGAGAAGATTTATCTGGCCGCGATATGCAGCGTAAACTGCTTATTTTAGCGCGAGATTTAGGGCTAGATTTAGAGCTTGATGACATTGCTCTAACACCACTTATGCCAGCAGCACTGGCAGCAGGTAGCTGGCAAGATTTTCTTGCAAACAAACAGCTGCTCGATGAATTCATGACAGAAAAAGCAGCTCAAGCTGCGGCAGAAGATAAAGTAGTGCGCTACACAGGTGCTATCACACTTGTTGATGGCAAGGTTCAGGCACAGGTAGGTTTAGTCTATGTTAGCAAAGATGATGTGCTAGCAAGTCTTAAACCGGGCGATAACATCTTTGTGATTAATTCACAGTGGTATACAGACAATGCATTAGTGATCCAAGGCCCTGGAGCGGGTAAAGAAGTTACTGCGGCAGGGGTTCATTCAGATCTGTATTGGCTGGTGAATAACTTAAAATAATTTTGCTGATCTTAGTTTTAATGGCTAAGCAAAAAGCGCCCCATGGGCGCTTTTTTATTGTCTAAAACTAATATAGTAATTAGAACAGTTCTTCTTCTGTACTCAGTTTTTCTTCAAATACATCTGTTGGCTCTTCTGTAACATACTTTGTAGGTGCAGTGCCTTTAATAAAGTATTCGAAGCGGCTGGTATAATCATTTTTGTGGCTCAATAAGCCCGTTGCTAAATCAATACGAACCGAGACTAAGCCTTCAGGAAGTTCAATAGGAGCTTCTGGCATACCGTCAAGCGCTGCGCGCATAAAGTCGACCCACGCTGGTTGTGCGGTTTTTGCACCTGACTCAGCCCCAGAAATTTGTGAATTATCTAAGTTTTTATTTCTAGCACTACGGCCAAGTGTAATGCCAGGATTGTCAAAACCTACCCATACGGAGGTTAGTACATTGCGATTAAAACCACTGAACCAAGTATCAACAGAATCATTAGTGGTACCTGTTTTACCAGCTAGGTCGCGTCGGTCTAAAGCTTGAGCACGCCAACCGGTACCACTCCAGCCTGTTTTATGACTCCAACTACCGCCGCCCCAAATGGCGCTGTGCATAGCTTGCGAGATTAAGAATGCATTTTGCTTAGAAATAATACGCGGGGCACAACGCTGGACTGGTGTTTGCTCTGTTTCAGTGATGCTAAGTTGGCTCGAATCGCGCGCTGCAAGCTCAACAGTGGCAGCCGGTTTTGGGCTATCACAAGCCAATTGAGGATTTGCCTTAAATAATGTATTGCCTGCTGAATCTTGGATTTCAGTAATAAAATAAGGCTTAATTAGGTGGCCACCGTTTGCAAAAGCGCTCATACCGCGTGCAAGTTCAAGCGGGGTAATCGAGGCGCTACCAAGGGCTAACGACTCACTGCGATTAATATCACTATTTAAAAAGCCAAACTTAAGCAAGTGATCTGCAGTGCGCTCTAGGCCAACACCACGCAGTAAACGAACAGAAATTACGTTTTTTGATTGTGCCAGTGCTCTGCGAATACGAATAGGGCCATTATAAACAGCTGGGCTGTTTTTAGGTCGCCATGCAACGCCTTGGCTTTTATCCCACTGATTAATAGGTGCATCATTCAAAATAGAAGCGAGTGTATAACCATTCTCAAGAGCTGCTGAATAAATGAATGGTTTAATGTTTGAACCCACTTGGCGTTTTGCTTGCACTGCACGGTTGTATTGGCTTTGTTCAAAGCTGTAACCACCTACAATGGCTTTAATTCGACCATCTTGCGGATCAAGCGAAACTAATGCACTCGATGCTTCAGGTATTTGGCTTAATATATAGCTATTGTCTGGATTTTTACGTAACCAAATTTGAGCGCCTGCTGTGAGAATGTCGCCAGCTGTTTCTGGTGCAAAACTTTGGCGGTAGCGCGTAATATATTTACGAGCCCACTTTAAACCATCCCATTCAACATTAACTTGTTCGCCACTTTTTAATAAAACAGAGATTGATTGCTCAGCTACTTGAGTGACAACACCAGCTAATAAAGGGCCAAACTCTTTTACATCTTTAAGTTTGTTTAAAATCGCGTCTCGAGTTAATGGCGTGTCGGTTTCACTATCCCATAAATGAGCGGTTGCTCCTCTATAGCCATGGCGCATATCGTAGGCATGTAAGTTGTTTACAAGCGCATCTTGTGCCGCCTGTTGGATATTTGAATCTACACTGGTGTAAACCTTGAAGCCTGTATTATAAGCTCGTTCATGGCCATAACGCTCAACCATTTCGGCGCGAACCATCTCAGAAATATAAGGCGCATATACTTCAATTTCAGCACCGTGGAATTTTGCCGTAATAGGCGCGTTAACGGCGTCTTGATACTCTGACTGACTAATATATTTTTCAGTTAGCATACGACCAAGTACCACATTACGACGTGCCTTGGCTCTCACAGGGTTACGAATTGGGTTTAGTGCAGAAGGAGCTTTAGGTAAACCAGCAATCATTGCCATTTGGGCTAACGTAAGTTCATTTAATTCTTTGCCATAATAAACTTGGGCTGCTGCACCAATACCAAAAGCACGATTCCCCAATTCAATTTTATTTAAATATAATTCGAGTATTTCATCTTTAGTTAATATACTTTCAATATGCAATGCGATGAATATCTCTTTGACTTTACGGATATAAGCCTTTTCTCGGGTTAAGAAAAAGTTACGGGCAAGCTGCATAGTTATGGTACTTGCGCCTTGTTTCTTTTCACCTGTAGATATGAGTACAATGGCTGACCGAACGATACCAATTGGGTCTATACCAATGTGTTCGTAAAAACGATTGTCTTCGGTCGCTAAAATCGCATCGATTAACGGTTGGGGGATTTGATCTATTGTGACGGGAATGCGGCGTTTTTCACCAAATTGATTAATCAATAAACCATCGCGTGAAAAAACTTGCATAGGTGTCTGTAATTGAACGTCTTTTAAAACCTGTACGCTAGGAATGTCAGGTTTAACGTAATAGTATAGACCAACTAAAGTGATTAGCCCTAAGAATGAGCAAATGATAAAAAATTGTAAAGTTCGTTTTAATAAAATCACTTATATTTTCCCTAAATGGACTCCCAATTAGAATCGGAGACTGCTAGTATATATTGATTAAAAAATGAATAATATTTTTTCAGATAAAAATTATAACTTGTTTATTATTAAAACAAAGGCAAAGTTGCAATCATGCTAAGTCAGCTATTAAAAAAGCCTTCATCTATGATGGTAGGGATCGACATCGGATCTCACTGCATTAAAGCAGTGTTGTTGCAAGAGACAGACGCAGGTTTGCGGCTTGAGGCATTAGCTATTGAACCTATGCCAAAAGGGGCTATGTCTGAACGCTCAATTCAAGACATTGAAGCTATCGGCAACGTTGTTGCTAAATTAAAACGAAAATTGCCTAAAACAGTCCAAAGTGCCGCCGTTGCAGTGTCTGGGCAAACTGTGATCACAAAGGTTATTTTCATGGATGTATCATTAACTGATGCTGAATTAGAATCGCAAATAGCCATTGAAGCAGACAGCTTAATTCCATACCCACTCGACGAAGTGAACATAGACTTTGAAAAGCTCGCCATTAATGAAGCCGATCCGAGCAAAGTTAATGTACTTTTATCTGCAGCACGCACAGAAAGTGTTGAGGCTCGCATTGGTGTATTAGAAGCTGCAAATCTAACTGCTAAAGTAGTTGATGTTGAAAGCTACGCGTTGAGCCGTTCGTTAGATGTGTACTACCAACAATTGCCTAGCGATGCCTATGATAAGTGTGTGGCAATTGTAGATATTGGTGCAGTGCTAATGCTTGTGAGTGTGGTTCAAGCCGGTGAGACTATTTACACTCGGGATCAGGTTTTTGGTGGCGACCAATACACAAACAGTATTGTCGCTTATTACAACAAAAGCTTCGATGAAGCAGAAATAGGTAAAACCACAGGCGACTTACCTCCTAATTATACGTTTGAAGTACTTGCACCTTTTCAGACTTCGCTGCTACAACAAGTAAGACGTGCAGTACAAATGTTCTTAACGACGAGCGGTAAAGACCAAGTCGATTATATTGTTTTAACCGGTGGCACAGCCATGATTGAAGGCTTAGACCGATTGTTAATTGAAGAGTTAGGGATACATACAGTGGTTGCTGAACCCTTTGCAAATATAGAAATTGCTCCAAAGGTAGACCGTAATATTTTACAGCGTCATAGAACACAGTTCGCGATAGCCACAGGATTGGCGTTGAGGAGCTTTTCATCATGCCACATATAAATCTACTGCCTTGGCGCGAACAAAAACGAAAAGAATCGCAAAATAAATTTGTTACTTTGCTGTTCGCTGTTGTTGTAGTGAGTTTTTTAAGTATGTATATGTTGAGTTCTTTCTATTCGGGATTGCGTGAAGGACAAAATGTAAAAAATAACTTTTTAAGCAACGAAATTGCACTACTTGATCAACGCATACGTGAAATCAACGAATTGGATAAAAAGAAAGAAAACCTGCAACAGCGAATGCGCTTAATTGAGGAGCTACAAAGCAATCGAAATCTTGGTACACAAATTATGGATGAGGTTGCGAAGATTGTGCCTTCAGGTGTTTATTTAACTAAGCTAGAACGTCGTGATGACCGCATACATGTATCGGGACGTAGTGAATCTAATAATCGACTATCGACTATGTTGCGCCAAGTTCAGGGCTCTTATCTTCTAGAGCGACCTGTTATGCAAGGTATTGTGGCTGGTGAGCAAACGTCGAGGTTACTAAGTGACTTTAATATGGATTTTTATGTTAAACCATTTGATAAAATAGGTGAGGTACGCAATGAACCTTGATATCAAATCGTTAACTGAAATAGATTGGAACGAAATAGAGCTCGAAAATATGGGCGATTGGCCCATTGCTGTAAAAGTAATGTGTTGTACTTTTGTTGCTGCAATCGTGCTTTATTTTAGTTATAGCTTGCTAGTGTCTGATGAAATAGCTAATTATCACAGTTCAGTAGCCAAAGAGACAGAGCTGAGAAATACTTACAAAGCTAAATATGCTGTTGCGAGTAACCTAGACTTATATCGCCAGCAAATGATTGAGATGGAAGATAAGTTTTCGCAACTATTAAAGCGCTTACCCACCTCTAATGAAACACCAGGTTTACTTGACGATTTGTCTTATGTTGGCACGACAAGTGGTTTAACGTTTTTAAAAATTGGCTGGTTACCAGAGATAGAAAAAGAGTTTTACACTGAGCTGCCAATTAAGATAGAAGTTGTGGGCTCATATCATGAGTTTGGTGAGTTTGTTGGTAAAGTTGCACAATTACCGCGTATCGTAAGTTTGCATGACTTTACTATTCAAACCCTTGATGATGGTGAACTTACTTTTAGTGTTGTTGCTAAAACCTATCGTTATGAAGGAGGCACTCAGAAATGATGAGAAGGCTTCCGTTAGTTATTATTATGACTTTTGCACTGAGTGCATGTAACGATGATACATCAGAGCAAAAAGAATTTATCGATCAGGTAAAGGCAAGCACTACACCAAAAGTAGAGCCTATTCCTCAGATCGCAAAGTTTGAATATTTTGAATACAGTGCCAGTAAGTTGCGTAGCCCATTTGTTGCACCAAGACCTGAAATTATTCAAAACAACTTAGTACAAGTTAAAAACTGCTTACATCCAGATCCTAGCCGAGTTCGCCAGCCTCTAGAGAAGTACCCGCTTGAAAATTTATTAATGAAAGGGACTATCGGTCAAGCTGATAATAGCTGGGCATTGATTAAAGCGGCAGACGATACACTTTATCGTGTCACAGTAGGTAATTATCTTGGTTTGTATCATGGTGAGATTAAAGAAGTGCATGACAACTACATTGAATTATTAGAATTAATCCCTGATGGGGCTGGTTGCTGGAAAGAGCGCCTGACCAAGCTAGAAATGTTAGAGGCAGGTACAAATGGTGCAGATTAATCATATAAAAGGTAAAAATAAAATGCATAAAGGAATGGCTTGGTTAAAGCACATGCGAAAATACATGTTCGCTGCATTAACCTTACTGGTAGCGCAGTCGGTAGTCGCTGCACCTGTACTTTATGATGTGCGTTACAATCCAATCATGAAGGATGAAACGCAGCTGCAGCTAGTCTTTGATGAAGCCCTTACATTTGAGCCTAAAGTTCAGGTTTATAACGCACCAGCTCGGATAGAAATGTTATTTGACGATGTCGGTGTTGATAAAGAAGTTCAGACTGTAAATATAAACCAAGCAGGTATTCAGCAAGTCACTAGCACAATGACAACGGACGGTTTAAAAGTTGTTGTTATGTTGGATAAATTGAAAATTTATAAAACAACAGCTAAAGATAATGTTTACACGCTGCATGTTTCAGATAACCCAATTGCCAGTGATGAATCGACTGATCCATTATCAGCCTCAAGTAACTTTATAAATACTGTACAATCCATTGATTTTCGTCGTACTGAAAAAGATGAAGCTTGCTTATTGGTGTTTTTACAAGGTACTCAAGCTGCGATTGATGTACATGAAAGCGGTGGTAAAATTATTGCAGAATTCCATCATACGGATATTTTAGACGAGCTTCTGTATGAACTAGACGTTATTGACTTTGGTACCGTTGTAAGCAAAATCGAGACATTCAAAGAAGGAACAATGACTCGTATAGTGGTAGAGCCAAATGCTGCGTTTAAATTTACTCACCAACAAATAGAGAACATCTTTACCTTAACAGTTGAAAAAGACGATACTCAACGTGCATACCTAGACGGCGGTATTGAATATCAAGGTCGTCCTATGAGCCTTAACTTCCAAGATATTCCAATTCGCTCTGTGCTACAGATTATTGCGGGCTATAACGAGTTTAACTTAGTAACAAGCGACTCTGTAACAGGCAATATTACGCTTCGTCTAGAAGGTGTTCCTTGGGATCAGGCTTTGGATGTTGTGCTTAAAATTAAAGGTTTGGATAAACGCATGGATGGTTCTATTTTGATGGTTGCACCATCTGAAGAACTGGCAGCGCGTGAAGCCAAAGAGCTCAAAGCTAAACAGCAAGTCGAAGATTTAGAGCCTTTATACAGTGAATATATTCGCCTTAATTATGCCAAAGCTGAAGAGTTTGCTGATTTATTAAAAACCGATACCAACAGCATTATTTCTTCACGAGGCAGTGTTTCGGTTGATAAACGTACTAACACATTATTAATTAAAGATACTTCTAAAAGTATTGATAGTGTTCGCCGTATGGTTGAAACCCTTGATATTCCAGTAAAGCAAGTGGTGATTGAATCACGTATGGTTACTGTGAATGATAACGTGCAAGAAGACTTAGGCGTACGTTGGGGCATAAGCGATGTCGGCAGTGACGGTGCTATCTCTGGGACTCTTGAAGGCGCCGGAGGCATGTTTGGTGCTGGCTCTTACAATAACATCCCAAGTTTAGCTGACCGATTAAATGTAAACTTACCAATTTCAAGCCCAGCGGGAAGTATTGGTGTACAAGTTGCCAAATTAGCTAACGGCACCATTTTAGATTTAGAGCTCAGTGCTTTAGAAGAGGAAAACCGAGGTGAGATCATCGCAAGTCCGCGTATCACTACGGCTAACCAACAAAAAGCACGTATTGAGCAAGGTACCGAAATTCCTTATGTTGAAGCTGCATCAAGTGGTGCAACAACGGTTACCTTTAAAAAAGCGGTATTAAGTTTAGAAGTAACGCCACACATTACGCCTGACAATAAGGTGATTTTAGACCTAGTTATCACACAAGATACACGCGGTGATACGGTGCAAACACCAACGGGTTCAGCGGTGGCGATTAATACTCAAGAAATCCAAACACAAGTGTTAGTAGAGAATGGCCAAACAGTTGTTCTTGGTGGTATCTTCCAACAGCAAATCGTTAACTCAACGAAGAAAGTTCCTGTACTTGGAGACATTCCATATTTAGGAACCTTATTCAAAAGCACCAGTGAGTTTAATGAAAAGAAAGAGCTGTTAATCTTTGTAACACCAAAAATTCAATTGGATTAAGTGATTTTTTCTTAAGCAACGAGCAATTAGCATGTTTAATTGCTCGTTATATGGCTTTTTATGCTAATTGACTTGAAATACCCAAGCAATTACTGAGATAATCCCCTCCTTAATTTTGGGGCCAGGTCGTTAGGCGGGGTTTTATTTCAAATTTTAGAGTTCGTTTGTACTAAAAAGATATGGCTGAGAAACGTAATATATTTCTAGTGGGCCCTATGGGGGCTGGCAAAAGCACAATTGGTCGTCACATTGCTGACCAATTACACCTTGAATTTTTCGATTCAGATCAAGAGATCGAGCGACGCACAGGAGCAGATATTGCTTGGGTGTTCGACCTTGAGGGTGAAGAGGGCTTCCGACTTCGTGAAGAAACTGTTATTTCAGACCTAACTGAGATGCAAGGTATTGTACTTGCAACAGGTGGTGGCTCTGTGATCAGTAAAGAAGTACGTAATAAGCTTTCTGCTCGCGGTATTGTTGTATACCTAGAGACACCTATCGAAAAGCAAGTTGCACGCACGCAGCGCGACAAGCGTCGCCCATTATTGCAAACAGAAGAAGCACCGCGTGATGTATTAGAGCGCTTAGCTGAAGAACGCGAACCGTTATACAAAGAAGTGGCTGATTTTGTTGTCCGCACTGATGAGCAAAGCGCTAAAGTTGTTGCTAATCAAATCATTGAGAAATTAGATTTTTAAAACCAATAATTAAAAAAGGAAACTAGCGATGCTTGAATTAACTGTTAATTTGGACGAGCGAAGTTATCCTATTTATATTGGTCAATCTGCTCTTAAAGACACAGGTCGATTACGCGAACACATTGGCGATTGTCGACCTATCATTATCACCAACGACACCATTGCACCTCTATACCTTGATGATGTAATGGCGTCATTGGCTGATCTTAACCCGTTATCTTTTTCTATACCTGATGGTGAACAATATAAGTCACTAGAGTGGTTTGAGAAAATTTCGGCATTCTTACTCGAACATAATTGTGGTCGTGACACCTGCCTTATTGCATTAGGTGGTGGTGTTGTGGGCGACTTAACCGGTTTTGTTGCTGCCTGTTATCAGCGCGGTGTGCCTTTTATTCAAGTGCCTACTACCTTGCTATCACAAGTTGATTCATCAGTTGGTGGTAAAACCGCTGTTAATCATCCGCTTGGCAAAAACATGATTGGTGCGTTTTACCAACCGCAAGCCGTTTTTATCGATACCCAATCACTACATACTTTACCTGAGCGAGAGTTCGCAGCAGGCATGGCTGAAGTGATCAAGTACGGTTTAATCTATGACACAGAACTATTTGCTTATTTAGAGCAAAATATCGCTAATCTTAAATCACTCGATGAGCAAACATTACAGCATGTTATTTATCGTTGCTGTGAAATCAAAGCCTTGATTGTTGCGCAAGATGAAAAAGAAGCAGGTTTGCGTGCGTTATTAAACCTGGGTCATACTTTTGGTCACGCTATTGAAGCGCAAATGGGCTATGGTAATTGGTTACACGGCGAAGCTGTTGCTGCTGGCATGGTGTTAGCAGCACGTTTAGCGCAAACTCGCGGTGATTTAACTGCAGCTGAAGTTGAGCGCATAGTGCAATTGATTGCTCATTACGATTTACCTGTTGATATTCCAGCTGAAATGACTAGCGAGCAGTTTTTAACGCATATGCGTAAAGATAAGAAAAACAAGAAAGGCACGATCCGGTTTATTCTTCCTACCCAATTTGGTCAGTGCGCGCTGGTAAGCGATGTTACCGATCAGCAGGTTTGTGATTTAATAGCGCGCTAATGCAATCGCAAATATTGCCTAGCCGTGCTGCGCTAGTTGATCGAATCGCTCTGCAGTTTGAATATGGGCAGAATTTAATTTGCTTACTTGGCCCTTCAGGGCTAGGTAAAAGTTACTTACTAGAAACATTCATCACTGATAAGTACGCTGAGTTTAACAAAGCATTTGTACAATTGTCTGGCAAAATGACAGATCAACAGCTGCTTACAGAGCTACTCGAACAAAGCTTTAGTAACCCACTTATCGATCATACCCAAACGTTATCAGAAAACTTTTATAACCTGTATAAGCAGCAACCTTGTGGTGATTGCTTGTGGGTGATTGATGGCGGGCGTCATTTATCTGAGGAAATGGTTCATCAACTCGAGATACTGGCAAAAAAAAGCCCAAGTACCTTATATATTTTGATAGCATCTCAGTCTGTTGGGCAATTCACACAAGCTGTTGAAATTCACCTAGAGGCACTTAATCTTAGTGAAAGTAAGCAGTTGATGCGTTGGTTTTTCGATAGCCTTCCGGTAGAAGAAGATCCTGTTTTTCGAACCTTTTTGCAAGAAGCTCATGGTAATCCTGCATTATTACTTGCATGGCAACCAGATCAACAAACTGCAGATATTCGCCCCACAGAAAAGAGCTACAAACCGTTGTATTTAACCCTGTTGTTAATAACAACTATGTTATTAATTATTGGCTTTTTGTACAAAGCAGATATGACCCAATGGTGGAAAGCACATTATCAACAAGAGGAGAGTGCCACTATTGCTACGGCTCTCCCAGCAGAAAAGGTTACTGCGGCTCAACAGAACAGCGATGAAACGCTATCAGAGCCGAGCAGTGCGTCAGTAGAGCTTGATAATAATACTGTGACAGTTCAACAGTCAGAAGCTCCAGCAGTAAGCCATGAAAATAATATTGCTGCAATTGTTGATAGTCTTGCTAGTGCAAAACCTGAAGAGCAACAGGCCAAACCAAGTAGCGAAGAAATTGCCGCAGTATTGACTGACGACGCCTTAAATCCTCCTCCAGCTGATATTGAGGCAGTTAGTACAGAAACAGTTGAAAAAGCGCCGACAGTGAGTGCAAATGCATGGTATTTAGCAGAGCCAGACGAGCATTTTGTAATACAGCTGTTAGCTGTTACTAAAAAAGAAATCACTGATAAGTTTATTACAGAGAACTCATTAGAAGGGCAAGTTAATACGTATCAAACTTTGCGAGGTGGCAAAGTGTGGTGGATTGTAACTTATGGTAGCTATGCCACCTTAAACGACGCGAAAAATGCGTTATCGACACTACCGAATAAAGTGCGTAAAAATCAGCCTTTTTATAAAAAAATAAGTAAAATTAAGCAAGAAATTGCTTCACAGGATCAGTAAATTAAAACTGATTAGTGTAGAATCGCGCAATATCGAATTGAAGTTAAGAGCAGATGCAGCAAAAGACCAGAGCCTTCCTTAAATGGGCAGGTGGAAAATACAGCCTAGTTGAAGATATTCATGCCCGCTTAAAACAAGCGAGTTTGGATGCTGATACTTTAGTTGAACCTTTTGTTGGCGCTGGCTCTGTATTCCTCAATACTGACTTTAAGCATTATATTTTAAATGATATCAATGCTGATTTGATCAACCTGTACACAGAGCTTAAACGCACGCCGGATGAATTTATTAGCGATGCAAAAAAGTTATTTGTTGAGCTAAATAATCACCCAGAAGCTTACTACGAATACCGTGTTCAATTTAATCAAAGCAGTGATGTATATGAACGTGCAATTTTGTTCTTATACATGAACCGTCATGGGTACAACGGCCTATGTCGTTATAACCTAAAAGGGATTTTTAATGTTCCTTTTGGAAAATATAAGCGCCCATACTTTCCAGAGAAAGAAATGAATTTCTTTGCTGAAAAAGCGCAACAAGCAACTTTTACCTGCTTAGGTTATGACGAAGTGTTTAAGCTTATTCCTGAAAACGCAGTAGTGTATTGTGATCCACCCTATGTACCACTCAGTAAAACGGCGTCGTTTACTTCCTACGCTAAAGGCGGTTTTAATTTAGATGACCAAGCTAACTTGGCTAATTTAGCTGAGCAGGCTGCATTCGAAAATAATACGCCCGTACTTATTTCTAATCACGATACAGTGTGGACTCGTAAAATCTACAGCCAAGCATCACTTGATGAGATTAAGGTGAAGCGGACAATAAGCCCTAAGGGTGGTTCACGAAATAAAGTGAATGAATTGATGGCTATGTATTTAGCACCAAAGAAACCGCGAAATAAATAGCAGCAATAAAAATAATAAACAAAATGACTGCAATCACAATGATGGCCAGTGGTGAATGCTCTTTGAAGTCTGCTTGACGTTTTTGCTCTGACTGCACACCAAAAAATGCCGCAAAGACACTTTGTAATGCACTAATAAAGCTGCTCATCTAATTAGAATTTTGAGCTTAAGCTACTAACGTTCTTTGACTCTTCGCTACTTGTTAAAAGCTCAAGTAAATCGAGGTAGTGGAATTGTGCGCTACGGCTGTCACCAGTCAACCAAGAAAACCATCCAGTTTCTTGTTCTGCTTTCATACATTGAGCAGAAGATGATGATGCGTTTAGCGTATTGCATGAGCAACCAGACGCCGTTGCTAAAAACTCGTCTTCATCGGCAGATGAAAAAGATACAAACGTAGCAACAGTAAGTGCGGACGCGATTAAGATCCCTATTTTAAAAGCACGCATGAGAATAACCCTTGTTTGTGTTATTTAAACAAGCATACCTAATAATTGCTCAAATAACAAACTTAATTCATGCTGAATTGATTAAAAAATTAATAAAATTAGCGCGTTAAAGTTAATTTTATGTTTAATTTTTGTTTTGTTTTTTGGTGCTTTTGACATGTTTAATCGGTTTAGGTAGCAGGTCAGCTAGTTAATAGTTCTTATATTCGAATGATCTTAAAGGCTTTCTACTATTTAGCTAAGTATTTACCCTGTGTCGTACTGTTTTAATCAGTAAGCGATTAGGTTACATTAAGCGCTCCTTTAGCGTAGCAAATTATTATTGGATCACTCATGTTAGAAACCTTACAAAAGTATTTAATAGCCCCTTCAATTTTATCGGCTGACTTTGCTCGCTTAGGTGACGATGTCGATCGTGTTCTTGCAAGTGGTGCTGACGTTATACATTTTGATGTAATGGATAACCATTACGTGCCTAACCTCACATTTGGACCAATGATTTGTAAAGCGCTGCGAGATTACGGCATCACAGCACCAATTGATGTACATCTGATGGTAAAGCCAGTTGACCGCATTATTCCTGATTTTGCTGAAGCAGGGGCGTCGATTATCAGTTTTCACCCAGAAGCCAGTGAGCATATAGACCGCACTTTGCAATTAATTAAAGATAACGGCTGCCAAGCTGGATTAGTGTTTAATCCTGCAACAAGTTTAAGTTACCTTGAACATGTGCTTGATAAAGTTGATGTAGTGCTATTAATGTCGGTTAACCCTGGCTTTGGTGGCCAAAGTTTTATTCCACATACTCTCGAAAAGCTCCGCCAAGCACGTAAAATTATTGATGCTTCAGGTCGCAATATTCGTTTAGAAGTTGATGGTGGTGTCGGTGTTGATAACATTGCCGAAATAGCAGAAGCGGGCGCTGATATGTTTGTATCAGGCTCTGCAATTTTTAATCAACCAGATTACAAAGCGGTCATCGATGCGATGCGCAGCGAACTTGCGAAGGTTAAATAATGAAATACGATGCGGCATTTTTCGATTTAGATGGCACCTTGGTCGATAGCGTTTATGATTTATACATTGCGATGAACCTGACTTTAACCGACTTAGCGTTTCCGGTTGTTTCACAAAAGCTAGTAGAAAGCTGGGTCGGCAATGGTATTGAAACCTTAGTTAAGCGTGCTTTGAGCGGTGACATGCAAGTAAGCGAGCATTTGGATGAAGCCCTTGCAGAGCGTGCTATTAATTTGTTTTATCAGCACTATGACCAGGTTGTGGGTGACTATAGTGCGCTTTATCAACATGTTGAAACGGGGCTTGCTGCACTTGCTGGTGTTCCTAAGGTGGTGATCACCAATAAGGCACGCCGTTTTACCGAAAAGCTACTTGATAAACTCTCATTGACCAGTCATTTCCAGTTTATTGTCTGTGGCGATGATATGGCAAAAAAACCATCACCTGAGCCATTGCAATATGCTTGTCAGCAACTTGATGTCAGCCCTGAAAAAGCGGTTATGATCGGCGACTCAAAAAGTGATATTTTGGCAGCAAAAGCTGCAAATGTTGACGTTGTTGCACTGGGTTATGGCTATAACCAAGGTGAAAACCTCGCTGATTTCAATCCAGAGTACCTCTGCGAGAATTTCTTAGATATAATACCCGTTCTTACCCAAAGGTAAGTGCATTTTAAATTCGTCTTTTTAGTTTAGTAAAAATATAAAGGAACATCATGAGTAAACCAGTAGTGTTAAGTGGCATTCAGCCAACCGGTGGTATGACAATAGGCAACTATGTTGGCGCTATTAACCAGTGGCTTAAGCTACAGGAAGACCACGAAAGTTTCTTTATGTTAGTAGATTTGCACGCCATTACAGTTCGCCAAGATCCAGAGCAATTACGCTCGCGCGTGCTGGACGGGATTGCGCTATATGCTGCATGCGGTATCGACCCAGAGAAAGCTGCGTTATTCGTGCAATCTCAAGTGCCAGAACATGCACAGCTGAGCTGGGTATTAAACTGTTACGCGCAAATGGGTGAGCTTAATCGTATGACGCAGTTTAAAGATAAGTCATCTAAACATGCGAATAACGTGAATGTTGGCTTATTCTCTTACCCAGTGCTGCAAGCGGCAGATATCTTGTTATACCAAGCGGATCAAGTGCCAGTGGGTGAAGATCAAAAGCAACACCTTGAATTAACACGTGATATCGCAACACGTTTTAACAACCTATACGGTGACGTGTTCAAACTACCTGAGCCGTATATTCCTGAGTTCGGCGCACGTGTAATGAGCTTACAAGATCCGCTGAAGAAAATGTCTAAGTCAGATGAAAATCCAAACGGTTACATCATGTTATTGGATGAGCCGAAGAAGATTGAAAAGAAACTGAAAAAAGCAGTAACCGATTCAGACGAACAAGCACGTATTTACTTTGATCGTGACGAAAAACCAGGTGTATCTAACCTACTTACTTTATTATCAGTTGCAACTAAGCGCTCAATCGAAGACTTAGTTCCTGAATACGAAGACAAAATGTATGGTCACCTGAAAAAAGACACTGCAGCAGCGGTTGTTAATATGATTGAGCCAATTCAAGCGCGCTTTAAAGAGATCCGTGAAGATCAATCACTACTTGATAGCATTATGAAATCAGGTGCTGAAAAGGCGAGTATTCGCGCTGAAAAAACATTAAAAGCTGTGTACGATGCGGTAGGTTTTATTCCTCGCCCGTAAGCTTGCAACAAATAATTGAAATAAAAATACCGCTTAACAGCGGTATTTTTTTATCCATTAAAAACTCAGCACAATTAAAACAGTAAAAAAACACATCAGCGCGGCAGCAGTTTTGTCTGTTTTTTCCATTTTTTTATTCCTCATCTGTGTTCAACTGTTTAATTGCATAGCCTTTATTTTTTAATAGGCCTAACAAGCTATCTTCACCAGCCAAGTGGGCTGCACCAACGAGCACCAGCTCTTTTTGATGATTAGTAAAATAGTGCTCTATCTTACTAAGCCAGGTTAAATTACGTTGCTTAATTAACATTTCATAAGTAAGGGGATCACGTTGTTTTAGTGGTAGGGTAGTAAGCTTAGCCATTGCTTGCATATCGCCATTTCGCCATGCATCGAGCATTTCAACATACAGTTGCTGGAAGTCAGAAACTTGTGCCAATAGTGATTCTATAAAGGCATTCTCATCTTCATTGCCTAATTGTTTAAACAAATTTAACTGGAAAGCTAAGGTTTCAAGGTAAGCTATTTTTTTATTATCTTGTTTGGCCTGTTTCGCAAGATAGCTATCGACGCCTTCACCTAAGAGCTGCTGTTTTTGTAACTCTAACGACAAGATTAGCAAGCTCACCATAAAAGGTCGAAAGCTATCCAGTTCATAGAGATGCATGCCATAGCTATTAAGCTGTAAGTTTAATTGTTGTTTAACTTTTTCTGTCAGTTTGCTACTTAAGGTTTCACCTGCTTGATAGCTAAGAGCTTTAAGCAGGGTTAGTTGTGCCGAGCTATCGCTTGGTGCAGGTACATCGGCTTCAAGCACTAAGGTATCTATCAGTTTATAAGCCTGATTAAATTCAGTGGGAAGTGGCAGCTCTTTAGAAGGTAAAATATGAATTGAACCAGCAAGATAAATATATTCATCACCTTTACTTACCTGCCAAATGGCACTTTTAGCGATGCTAAAACTACTTGCTAATAAGCCTGATGTAGCAATGAATGAGATGAGCAAGTATCGAGTTAATGTTTTCATTATTTTAGCCTGTTAATTGATGAGGTTTGCCCAGCATGCTGGGCAAACTAGCTGTTAGTTATTGAGCTGTTGTTCAATTTGGTGATCAATTTTATTGTTCATTTGCTCAATAGAGGCGGCTATAGATGTCTCTAACTGTTGATCTAGTTTTTGAGCACCTTGATTATTTAGTAAAGTATTCGGTGCAGTAATAACGAGTGCAGCGACTGCTAGTAGTGGCATCATTTTTAAAATTGAATTGCTCATAATGTAATTCCCTTAATTGGTTGATTGGTTTTATCAACGAGGCAAAAGTGGTTGGTAGCCCGTTGATGGAAACTACAATAGCGAGGAATTCGGATAGAGTCGCTTATCTAGTTCTAAGCGATTTATTTATAAGGTTTTGAAAATTTAATTAAATTAATTTCAATGGTTTAAGTCCAATCCTTATGGGCCGAAATAAGGTTTTAAAGCATATTATTTTTGAGGGTTTGCTTTATCGAGGGCTATTATTCTTTCACTGGCTGGCAGAAGCGCAGCAAGCCTCATTAATAAAAGAGGATTACTGCGTTACTTTGCAACAGGGGTAACGCCTGGCGAGTCACACGCAATGACTTCAAATCGATAGCCATATTCAGCATTGTGATCAGGGGTTACTTGCACTATTTCGTAATCATTCAGCTCAACAGCTTTACTGTTTTCAGCCTTTAAACAGCGCGAATAACTATCGGCCTCAAAGCTGTAAGCAAACATGGCAATTAAGCGTTTGCTGCGCTCAAAATAACCTTTGGTATCTAGAAACTGACGTAAGTTTTCGGCGGTTTCGCTGTCACCTTCTATATTAACGTCTTGGCTTGGAGCAAAGCTTTCTTCATTACCAGGAAGTTGTTGCTCGAGCTTTTCACCGAGTTGTTCGACTGCTTTTTGCTGCTCTTCACCTGATTCTTTAGCAATGACTTTGCTATCTAAAAAGGTGCTAACCATGTTGTCGAGCACTTCTTCAGGTGGTTTGTCATCAAGAAACGAAATTAGGTTAATAAAGACCACTGATGCTAAGACAAAGCGCACGATGGCAGTTAACAGTGGTGAATAGCTTTGACTAATAAACTTAACTCGCTCAGAGCCAAAGGGTTTTATTAGCAATAAAACAAAGATATAGAAGGGTAAAAAAAGTTGAAATAACAATAAAGTACCTAGGGTTATTCCCATTGCCCAAGGTGGTAAATATAAAAGGGTGGCAAAGTTGTGGGTGTAATTAAAGTGACTAGCTGAGACATGAGTTACATCATTAACTATGCCGCTCGCACCGGCCAACACAAAATTAGCGATACTGGCATAGAAGATTAAAATCAGTGCTTTGCCGGCAAGCGAGTGCCAAAGTTGGTTAAACTTGGGCCAAAATTCAATAACAAGCGCAATAATGGTGATGGTGGCACTTAACCAGCCCGATTGCAGAACAATCAGGCTGCTTAATGCTAAAAGATAGAGCTTTTGTGCGGTACTTAAGTTAAACCAAATGGCTTGTAATCGTTCAACCAGCATCGTTTTATGAGGCTGCCAGCTACGTTGCTGTTGTTGAAACTGTTTATTAGCGCGCCATTTTGCAATTTTTAAATACCTACGCACGCAATATCCTTTTTATAGTAGTGGTTTTAAGTACCTTCCTGTGTGTGAACGCTCACAGTCAGCGACGTCTTCAGGTGTACCAGAAATTAAAATTTCACCACCGCCAGAGCCACCTTCAGGGCCTAAATCGACAATCCAGTCTGCAGTTTTGATCACATCAAGGTTATGCTCAATAACAACAATGGTATTACCGTGATCGCGTAAGCGGTGAAGTACTACTAATAATTGCTGAATATCAGCAAAGTGTAAACCCGTAGTTGGTTCATCGAGGATATATAAGGTTTTACCGGTATCGCGTTTTGAAAGTTCGCGAGCCAGTTTCACACGCTGTGCTTCACCACCCGAGAGGGTAGTAGCAGCTTGACCTAAGCGAATATACGACAAGCCAACATCCATTAAAGTTTGCAGTTTACGTGCAATGGCCGGAATTTTATCAAAATAGTCACGGGCATCTTCAACGGTCATTTCGAGTACTTGGTGAATGTTTTTACCTTTGTACTGTACTTCGAGGGTTTCGCGATTGTAGCGCTGACCTTTACACACATCACAAGGTACATACACATCAGGTAAAAAGTGCATTTCTACCTTGATCACCCCATCGCCTTGGCAAGCCTCACAACGGCCACCTTTAACGTTAAAGCTAAAGCGACCGACTTTATAGCCACGCGAACGGGCTTCTTGAGTGCCTGCAAATAGCTCACGAATACCAGTAAAAATACCGGTGTAAGTGGCAGGGTTTGAGCGCGGAGTACGGCCAATAGGGCTTTGGTCAATATCAATCACTTTATCAAAATGATCTAGACCCTTGATTGACTTATACGGGGCCGCTTCAGCAGTCGTTGCGCCATTTAACTCGGTGTGAGCCAGCTTAAATAAAGTGTCGTTGATAAGTGTCGATTTACCTGAGCCCGATACACCTGTGATACAGGTCATTAAGCCAAATGGAATACGTAAATCAACGTTCTTTAAGTTGTTACCTGTGGCACCAAATAGCTCAAGCCATTTGTCGTTGGTTTGATGGCGAGCCGCCGGTACTTCGATTTTCTTTTCACCAGAGAGATACTGACCGGTGATAGAATCTTTACTTGCTAGAATATCGTCATGGGTACCTTGTGCAATAACATGGCCGCCATGAACACCAGCACCCGGGCCGATATCGATAATATGATCGGCAGCGCGAATGGCATCTTCGTCATGCTCAACCACAATGACGGTATTGCCTAAATCACGTAAGTGAATAAGGGTTTTTAGTAGGCGGTCGTTATCGCGTTGGTGCAAACCAATTGATGGTTCATCCAGTACGTACATAACACCAACAAGGCCTGCACCAATTTGGCTTGCTAAACGAATACGCTGAGCTTCACCACCTGAGAGGGTGTCAGCGCTTCGCTCAAGTGATAAGTAATTAAGGCCTACATTAATTAAGAAAGATAAACGGTCGCGAATTTCTTTGAGGATTTTATCGGCAATTTGGGCACGCTGACCAGTTAGGCTTAAGCTATCAAAAAATGCCATGCTTTCACCAATACTCATTGTGGTGATGGCAGGTAGATTGGTTTGGCCAATAAATACATGGCGAGCTTCTTCGCGTAATCGAGAGCCATGACAGCTTGGACACGCTTGGCTCGTTTGGTATTTAGCCAGCTCTTCGCGCACCGAGTTTGATTCTGTTTCGCGGTAGCGGCGGTTCATATTATTTAAAACGCCTTCAAACTCGTGGTTACGCGTAATTAAATCGCCACGGTCGTTACGATAGTTAAAGGCAATTTTAGTTTTGCCTGAACCTTCAAGAATAACTTTTTGTGCTTCTTTACTCAGATTTTGAAACGGCGCTTCTAAATCAAACTTGTAATGCTCCGCAACTGCTTGCAGCATTTGGAAATAATAAAAGCTGCGTTTGTCCCATCCTTTAATTGCGCCGCCCGACAAGCTTAGCTCTGGGTTTTGCACTACACGGTTTGGATCAAAATACTGACGTACACCTAAACCATCACAGCTTTGGCATGCACCTGCTGGGTTATTAAACGAGAATAAACGCGGTTCAAGCTCGCCCATTGCATAGCCACAGGTTGGACAAGCAAAGTTAGCTGAAAACAGCATGTCTTCGCTAAGAGAGTCATCCATTGCCGCTACATGAGCTATACCGCTTGAAAGCTCAAGCGCCGTTTCGAATGATTCAGCTAAACGCTGTTGTTGGCCATCTTTTACTTTAAAGCGATCAACCACAACTTCGATAGTGTGCTTTTTATGAAGCTCAAGGGTTGGTGGATCTGATAAGTCACAAACCTCGCCATCAATACGGGCACGAATAAAGCCTTGGCTTGCAAGTTGCTCAAGCAGCTTAACATGTTCACCTTTTCGGTCTTTCACAACTGGTGCTAATAGCATTAGCTTGCTACCTTCTGGTAGGGCTAAAACCGTATCGACCATTTGGCTGATAGTTTGTGCTGCAAGCGGTAAGTCGTGAGTAGGACAGCGTGGCTCACCTACACGGGCAAATAATAAACGTAGGTAATCGTAAATTTCGGTGATGGTTCCGACTGTTGAGCGCGGGTTATGCGAGGTTGATTTTTGCTCAATAGAGATTGCAGGCGATAAACCTTCGATGTGATCCACATCGGGTTTTTCCATCAGCGATAAGAACTGCCTTGCATATGCAGAGAGTGATTCAACATAACGACGTTGCCCTTCTGCATAAAGCGTATCAAACGCTAAAGACGATTTTCCTGAACCAGATAGGCCAGTGATAACTATCAGCTTATCACGGGGAATGGTTAGGCTGATGTCTTTTAAATTGTGCGTACGGGCGCCTCGGACTTCAATGTTTTCCATGCTATCTCGTTTTGTTACCTAATTATTTTTTCAGTATCTCACAATACGCGATAAGATTAATCCTTGATCAAAGAAAAAATCATCACTCACAGGTGATTATTTAGTTTTTGCTTGTGGTAGAATCCACGCTCACATTTTAACAGACAGCAAGATCAGTAATTCATGACAGCATCTTCACTCAACTCTCGAGAAAAACGCGCTGCCGTTTCGTTGGCGAGCGTATTTGCATTTCGCATGCTTGGCCTATTTATGCTGATGCCAGTATTGGCAATTTATGGTCAGCAGCTAGAAGGGTTTTCGCCACTATGGATTGGCTTTGCTATCGGTGCTTATGGTTTAACGCAAGCTGTATTACAGATACCTATGGGCTGGTTATCGGACAAAATTGGTCGTAAAAAAGTCATTATTGGTGGTCTTTGTGTGTTTGCGCTTGGTTCTGTGATAGCGGCAACAGCTGAGTCAGTACAAATGGTGACGTTAGGGCGTGCATTACAAGGTATGGGCGCAATAGCCAGTGCATTGTTAGCACTTGCTTCTGATCTAAGTCGTGATGAACAGCGTCCAAAAGTAATGGCCGTCATTGGTATGTGTATTGGTATGAGCTTTGCCGTTGCTATGTTACTTGGGCCAATAGTAGCCGCATCATGGGGTGTTGCAGGAGTATTTTGGCTTACCGCAGGGCTGGCGCTTTTAGGTATTTTTATCGTGTTGTTTTTAGTGCCAAATGCAGTTAGTAAAGCCCCAAAAGGCGACACGCTTGCAACACTTGATGACATTAAGCAACTTATTAAACACCCACAATTAGCGCGCCTTGATTTTGGGGTGATGCTGCTTCATCTTACATTAACTACCGTATTTGTAGCATTACCAGGTCAGCTTATTAAAGATGGATTGATTGCAGATCATCATTGGTATTTATACATACCTGTATTATTTTTAGCATTTTTCTTGATGGCACCTATGATGATAGTGGCGATTCGCAAAGAAAAAGAAAAACAAGCATTCATTGGCTCAATCGCACTGCTGGTGTTAAGCATGTTAGCCATGTCGCTATGGGTTGATTCGGTGATTGGCATTGGTATTTGTATGTTGGTTTACTTTATTGCTTTTAATTTTTTAGAAGCCACCATGCCAGCTCTTGTTTCGCGTATTGCCCCTGCAAACCAGAAAGGTTCTGCAATGGGGGTGTTCTCATCAACGCAGTTTTTTGGTGCCTTTTTAGGCGGTTTATTGGGTGGCTATGTTGCCCAAGCATTAAGTGCGCAAGCAGTGTTTGCGGCAGCGGCACTTGTTGGGGTAATATGGCTTATCATTGCTTGGAATATGCAAGTCCCACCAAGAAGTAAAATAATTAGCTTAATGACCGAATTAAGTTCAGAGCAGCAAGCACAAGCACTTGCTTCTCGTCTTGTTGCTTTACCGGGCGTCATTGAAGCAACGGTTGTTTGTGATGAAAATCGCAGCTATTTAAAGATTAATGACAAAGAATTTGACCTAGACCAAGCACGTAAAGTTGCTGGTTTAATCTAACGTTTTATAGGAGAAGTTCCATGGCACGCGGTGTGAACAAAGTTATCTTGGTTGGTAATTTAGGCCAAGATCCAGAAGTACGTTATATGCCTAATGGCAATGGTGTAGCGAATATCAGCATTGCTACGACTGATAGCTGGAAAGATAAAAACACAGGGCAAATGCAAGAGCGTACTGAATGGCACCGTGTTGTGTTATTTGGCAAACTAGCTGAAGTTGCTGGTGAGTATCTTCGCAAGGGCTCACAAGTTTATATTGAAGGCCGTTTACAAACGCGTAAATGGACTGATCAATCAGGCCAAGAAAAATACACCACAGAAATCGTGGTAGATATGGGCGGTCAAATGCAAATGTTAGGTGGCCGTGGTGGCGATCAACAGGGTGGCGGCTATCAAGGTGGTCAATCACAAGGCGGTTACCAAGGTGGTCAACAGCAAGGTGGCGGTTACGGTGGTGGCTCACAACAAGCACAAAGCAATAACAGCTATGCACCACAGCAACAGTCTGCACCAGCACCACAGCAACAACGTCCACAGCAGTCAGCGCCGCAACAACAAAACAATAACCAATACGGTGGCGGTTATGGTGCTCCACAGCAAAGCAGTGCACCACAACAAGGCGGTTTTGCTCCTAAGCCACAAAATGCACCACAAGGCGGCGCATCAAACCCAATGGAACCACCAATCGACTTTGATGACGATATCCCGTTCTGAGGAATACATAAATAAAAAATGTAGATTAAAATAATTAAGGGCTTGTTTTTACAAGCCCTTTTTATTTTTTGTGAATTTTTGTGTTGACAATAATGGTTCTAGGTACTATACATAAGTAAAATGTTTATAAAGGGTTGTTTCATGTCACAAATTAGAGATCTGATTTTTAGTAACGGTGAGCGATATCCAATCTTAATGGAAGAAAATGGATTACCTAATTATTGGGTTACGTTGTATGTTACTGAAAAATTGAGAACATCCCACACACAGTCAGCAATATCCAACTCACTTGGTCATCTAATCCATTTAAAGCTTTGGGAAAATATTAATGATAGAGATCTTGTTTCTGAGTTTGAGCAAGGCCGCTTATTAACTGACGAGGATGTTTATTCCATACGAGATCATTGCACACTAGATACAAGGAGTTTAAAGAAGTGGCTAAAGACATCCGAGAAGAATGTCGTTAAGTTCGCAGCGGCATCAACAGCTAGCGTAACACCAATACAAAAAGTATCTAACGATCATGCTTCAAACCGAATGAGTCAGGTCGCTTCTTATCTTGAGTTTTTAGCTAGAACAATTCTCAAAACGAAATTAATTGAAGAAGATGTTTCAAATAATATTGAAGCCATGAAAAGCCTACTTTTGGCAAATAAACCTAAAGGCAGCAGTGGTAAGGGACTTACTGCTGATCCAAATACTAAAGCTCCGCCTCCTAAAGCGTTTGAACGAATTTTAAGTATCGTTAAGGAGACTTCACCTGATAACCCATTTAAGGGCGAAGAAGTTAAATTTCGAAACGCAGTGATATTTGAGGTTATGGAAGCAACAGGGATGCGTGCCGGAGAAATTCTAGGCTTGCAGATCCAAGACATTGATTTTCAGAAAGGGAAGGTAGCAGTTGTTCGTAGGCATGACGCTGTTGAAGATCCTCGTAAGAAACAACCTGTGGCGAAAACTAACGAACGCTCTATTCCTATTGATAAAAAAATCACTGATAGGTTGCGTGAGTACATCATGGATAGAAGAGCGAAAATACCTGCTGCTAGAAAGCACCCGTATGTTTTTGTTACACATAAACATGGTAAATATCACGGTAAACCAATCTCGAATAGCACTTTCGTTAACAGAGTGCTGAAGCCTGCGGTTGCGATTCATCCAGAATTACTTGAAGAAATTACCCGTCATGGTTTTCGTCACAACTTTAACTACAAGCTT
Organism: Pseudoalteromonas nanhaiensis; assembly: GCF_051235485.1. NCBI lineage: Bacteria > Pseudomonadati > Pseudomonadota > Gammaproteobacteria > Alteromonadales > Pseudoalteromonadaceae > Pseudoalteromonas > Pseudoalteromonas nanhaiensis. Next base: position 114,997 of record NZ_JBPNYQ010000001.1, read on the forward strand.
TCTAAGAAGATAGATGCGATTAATAAAGCGGCTAAAGAAAACCCTAAAATTAAACCTATTAATGAAAAGAAAGAAATTCAGATCCGAAAAGAGCTGAATGGGTGGAGTTCAGATAAAACGGCTGAAACTTATAACCTGAGACATATTCGAGAAGAAGCTGATCGAGTAATGCGAGAGGACATGGATCACTGGACTAACCGAGCTAAGAAGGACAAGTAGTATGCAATTAAAGAAGAATAAGGCTCTAGTCAGCCAGCACACAACGAAAAGCGGTTATCCGTTTTATTTTTCGGATATTGAGTGGAGGCTAGATGGTTCAACCGTAATTAATTTCCAGCGTTTGACCACTCTTGAACCAGAAACAGAAGAAGGTTTTAGAAAAGCTTTGTGCCGCTACGCTGAAGAACTCTCGGCTATGCATACTTTTAATATGTTTAATCGCTTCAATGCTTATATGAAGGCTACAAAAGAAGGCAAGCTGTCATTGCAAGGGTTAACAAATTATCGAGCGTCATTTGATTCAGATAGCGAGTATAAGCTAGGAGCACTCAAGGGATTCTTGTTGGCGTGGCATGAGTGGGGATTCAACGGGGTCAGCAAGGAAATTGCAGATTATTTAGAAGAGTTAACTTTAAAAGGAAACCCAAAAGGTAATGCCGTAAAAGGTGCTTGCCCATATTCTGGCCCTCTAACGCATAATGAGCTTGGAGCGTTAATCGACTGGGCATCAAACGCCTTTACTCAAGGAACTCTTAATTTAAAAGAATATAGCTGTTTTATGGCGCTGGTTTTAACTGGCCGTAGATATGTTCAGATCCGCTCATTACGTTCAGTTGATTTAATTGTTAGGGAAGACTCAAATGGTAACGACTATGTTATCAATTGTCCTAGAGCTAAACAGCGTGGTGTCGGTTTTAGGGAGCAATTTACACCACTGCCAATTAATGAAGACTTGTATCTTTTACTTCACAATCAACGTAACCAATCAATTCAGTATGTTGAAACTAGCTTGGGAGAAAAGCTACCTGCTTCTATGCGTGAGCAGATCCCAATTTTGGTTGAGGAAACAAGAGTTAATCGGTTATCAAGTATAGAGGAGTTAGAAACAAGACTTTCACAAACGCCAGACTACTTACATATGGCTGCTGATTCAGCATATGAGTTATTGCGAGGAGTGGCGATTAAAAACACAGCTTGCTCTGAACGAACAGGTGATTACATTAACTTCACTGCTTCACGTTTTAGATATACCAAAGGAACAAATCTAGCTCGAAGAGGGATTAGTGGTGTTGCATTAGCTGCTGCACTGGATCATACCGATACCCAAAATATTGGTGTGTACACAGAAAATACTGAAGAAACAGCAAAGCAAATTGATGAAGTTATGGCTCCTATGCTTGCGCCATTAGCTCAAGCTTTTTCAGGGAAATTAATTGCATCAGAACGTGATGCTGTGAGAGCAAATGACCCGAACAGCCGAGTGAAAAATGGCAAGTCTGAAAATGTTGGTAGCTGTGGAACTTATGCTTTTTGTGCTTCTGGATATAGGGCTTGTTATACATGTTCAAGTTTTGAGCCTTGGATTGAAGCACCTCATGAAGAAGTTCTCAATGAGATCTTAGCTGAAAGAGAGAAGCAAAAAGAGTTAGGCATATCCAGCAATGTTATTCAGTCTACAGATCGGCTTTTATTAGCTGTTCAACAAGTCATTGTGATGTGTAAGCAAGAATTGTCAAAAGAGGAGTGCGCAAATGGCTGATATTATTCACTTTCAACCAAAGCATGAGATAAGCGCTAAGCAAAATCTAGATAGCTTCATCGAGCACTGCAAGAACACTTTGACACTATATGATGATCAAGGTGGTTGGCAAAGTAACAACTGGCAACACAAGCAAAAAAGTCGATCAATAGCGATGACTTTTTCTAAATACAGAGCAAAGTCAAACCCAGCAAGTTTTGATCCCTTAGATGAACCCTTTTTGTCTTTTGCAAAAGCTTACATTCGCTATAACCAAAGTATCAAAGCCGTATCAAGCGTAACAAACAAAATGGTCGCATTACGCATGTTACATGACGCTCTAGTAGCCGTGCATGGTATTGCAAATGTACTGCAAACAGATGGACTGGTAATTGGTGAATTAGAGACTATCACTAAGCAAAGAGTTACCAATAAAGATCGAAGAAATAAGATTGGCTATCAGATTGAGATCTTATTGGAGTTCATTCGAAGCAAGCGAATTGTGCCTGCACTTCAATCGTGGAACAACCCTTGGCCTAAGGTGGGCGCTAAAGCTGAGAGAACAGATGAAGACTCACGTAAATGGCAAGATACTCGTTGCCCAAGTATGCACCAGATGCTTGCTTTGGCTGATTGTTTTGCTAATGCAGAAACTTTAGAAGATAAATACTGGTCGAGCGTTATCACTTTATTGATGTTTGCACCGGGAAGAGCTGGGGAACTATCAGAGCTAACCGTTGACTGCTTGCACCGAGGAGAAAATGGAGCGCTTGGCGTGAGGTGGTATGCTGAAAAAGGTTTTGGACATACGATAAAATGGGTTCCAGAAGCTTTAGAGCAAACGGTTATTGAAGCACATAGCAGACTTAAGGAAATAGGTAAGCCTGCAAGGGAAGCTGCTAAGTACGCTTATGATCACCCTAATGTGTTTATGCGCCACGCAGGTTGCTGCACGCCAGACGACTTTGCAGAAAACAAACCGCTAAATGCCTATCAATTTGCACATGCGATGAGCTTTACAGAGCAATCTATAACAAGTATGAAAGCTAAAACAAGTCAGTTTAGCAGCGTAACAGCATGGAATATGGTTGGTGGTAAAAATACAAAGTGGGTTCAAAAATTAATTGCCTCAGGTGAGCCTACTTATGAAGATTTAGCAAGCTTTGTTGCTTCAGAATATCAAACTCACGACTGGCCTAATCTACCTTCTATTCAACGCCCAGTATGGGAATCTTTAGTATTAATAAGAGATCGTGAGTTTCACAATGACTTTGACGTTAGAGAGTTCTCGTGGCGTTTACCAAGTGTTAACGAATTAAATAGCCAGCTATCTGAGAGAGCTGGTTTGAAAAATCCGATTAAAACATTATTCCAACGTATGGGCTATAAGGATGAAGACGGCTCCGATATTCGCTTAACTTCACATCAGATCAGAGTTTGGTTATCTACTAACGCTGAACGTGGCGGTATGGATGCGTGGCAGCTTGCAAGGTGGGCTGGGCGTGCTCGGATTAACGATAACCGTCATTATGACTTGCGTACACAAGATGAACGTGAACAGCAAGCTAGAAGCGTCCTTGAATTTAATGAAAGGCCAACAGCGTTAGAGGCTATTAAGATGAATTTGCCTGTTAGCTATAAGGATTTAGGGGTAAATCGTATCGGTATAGCAGATGTAACCGAATATGGTATGTGTGTTCATGATTACGCTATGTCGCCATGCACCAAAGGTGGAGAGTGCATGACATGTAAAGAGCATGTTTGTATCAAAGGTATGCCAAAAACACTTGAACGCATTATACGTCTAGAAAAAAAGGTCGAATCTCAATTTAATAAAGCGACAGAAGATAACGCTGATGGTGTTTTTGGTGCTGACCGATGGGTATCCCATTTGGGTTGGAAACTGGCTCATATTCGCACACAACGTGAGCGGCTCGAATCGGAAGATACGCCAGAGGGGGCAATATTGTGGATACCGCCTGAACATGATCCTAGCCCTGTAAAAAGAGCACTTGAGCAAAACGATTTAGAAATCAACGCTAGTGATCAAGATCTTGTTGAAGAATCTGAAGTGGCAATGTTATTGGGGATCGAAAATGCCTAAAAAAATCATTACTGAAAAAACATTACCATTAGCATTACATGAACTCGATAAGTGGTCAGGAAAGCTCACTTGGAATAGTTTTGCTGAGCAGCTTGCAAAGGTGCTTGGGGAAAAGAATATTAGTAGGCATACCCTGCTTTCGTACCCTGCTTTAGTTGAAGCTTTTAACGACAGAAAACAAAGCCTTAAAGAAGCAACTAAAGACGAAGAAAAAGACATTACACTTGAGTTTGCTAAACAGCAAATAGCCACTCTTGAAGCTAAAGTGGAAAGGCTGGAAAAGCAAAACGAAAAATTGCTAGAGCAGTTTGTTCGTTGGCAACATAATGCATATATGATGCCCAATGTTGATATGAAACTATTAGATAGGCAACTTGATAAGCCTTTACCTGAGGTTGATAGACGATGACCAAAGGAAAAAACGGACAGCAGATTGCTCAAGAGAATATCAAATTGGTTCAGACTTGGATTGATGAGCGTAATGCGGCCAGAGACTGGCATGAGTATGAATACAGCGGAAAAATAAATCGTAGAGTATTAGCCGAAGAACTGGGTTTTGCAAAGTCTGTATGTACGCAGAACAAAGCTGTAAGAGCACTAATTGAGGAAGCTGATAGCTATTGGTTTCGCAAGATTGATGAAGATAAAAAGTCTCATGAAGCGGCACGAGAAAGAGCTGAAAAACAATCAGGTATGGCGGCAGTAAGCAATAATGCGCTGACACAAAGAATTGCTGAGTTAGAAGTCGAAAACAGACAGCTACAACGTGAATTGACCAAGTTTAAAAAACAGCAAACGTTGATTCAATCTGGCGCAGCAGGGTTCAAGTTATGAGTGAAGTTGTCCACCTTCGTCAAATCATTCAAGTGAAGAAGCGGAGAGCTAATTCATACGCAACAGTTGATCTTGTCAACGCAGATGGTTCAATTAAAAAACGAGACAGAACAACCGTTGTTAAATTTCCAGAGCACGCCCAAGATACAGCTACAGCAGGCAGTTTATGGGAAGTTTCAGGTAGTGAACGACTTAATCATTTTACCATTAATGACTTTCCATTAAGCGAGTACACCATTGATGCTGACAACATCAAGTTTCTAAGACCTTCAGGCAGGATTTTATCTCGATGGATCAGCAACAACATCAAAGGTATCGGCAGCGTTATAGCTAATCGGCTTGTTAGACATAAAAAGCTAGCCGAACTAATTGAAACACAGGATATAGAAGCTCTACTAAACATAGCAGGCATGACCGAAAATCGTGTAAAGGACTTAATAGAAAATTGGCCTACGGATGCACTTTTTAACACAATCAATTGGCTTGAAGAGCAGAATTTGCCATTGGGTTTTGGTGAAAAGTTAGTGACGATATTTGGTGAAGAAGCGATTGGTAGAATCAAAGAGCATCCTTTTATCCTAGTGGCAATGGGGGCTTCTTTTGAACAGGTATCACAACTGGCATTAAGGCTTGGTTTTACTTTAGAAGACGAAGTAGTTGTTGCTGGCATCGCTCAATATGCGGCAGTTAATCATGCCAATAAGACTGGTTCAACAGTGATAACCATTGATGAACTAAACGCAGAATACGCTAAGCTTATGAACTCTAAAGCTCCTAATAATGTTGGTGAAATAGCCTGTCAGCAAGGTTTGTTGGTGCAAGTTACAGGAGGTTATCAAGTTTATGGTAAAGCCTTGATGGAAGCTGCTGTTGCTCAGTTTATTGTTGATGCGCACCAAAGACCAGCAGGTGAAGGTTGTTTATTGGCTGGCTGGGAATGTAATTTATCAAAAGAATTGGTTGAGACTGCTTTAACGGACTATGAAAGCACACTGGATTTTAATTTAACTGCCGATCAGCGAGATGCTGTTGTCGGTGCTGTACTTGCTCCTGTATGTGGTATCTCAGGTGGTGCAGGAACAGGCAAAACAACGATGCTAAAAGCTGTATTAGGTGTATATGACCGAGTAGCACAAGGAATACAGTGCTATCAAGTGGCTCTAGCAGGCCGTGCAGCACAGCGTATGGCGGAAAGCACCCAAAGGCCAGCCCAAACCATTGCAAAGTTTATTGGTGAGCATCTAGGCGATAATAAGCCTGATTTACCTGAGCAAATACTGTTAGTCATTGATGAATCGTCAATGGTGGATCTTCTGTCTATGTATCGACTAATAGGCATATTGCCAGATGCCGCTAGAGTAATTTTTGTTGGTGACACAGCTCAATTGCCACCTGTAGCTAACGGTTTGGTATTCCACGCCTTGACTGAAACTCAGATTCCATTTTTTAACTTAAGGCAGGTTAAGAGGCAAAACGAACAAAGTGGAATACACAAGTTTTCGACATCTGTTAGAAATGGGCTATTTGACCTTCCTGAGCTTACTAAAAACACACTTAGGGAGAGTAGCGACTGCTCGATTGAAACAAAGCCCACAATAGAAAGGCTCATAGCGCTTTGGCAAGAGTCTGGCGGTATTGAACAGAGCATTGTTTTATCACCCATTAAAAAAGGTGAATTTGGCGTAAATAACCTGAATGTTAAACTTCAAGCTTCTGTGGGTAATGACCGAAAAGCCGTTTACTTTCAAGACTCACAAAGAGGATGGATTCCTTGGATTACATCAACTGGCTCACGATTATTGAAAGGAGATCCTGTATTAGTCACCGCAAACAACTACGATGAAGATGCCGATCTTAGAAATGGTGACTTAGGGCTTGTTGTTGAAGTCTTTGAACAACCTGATGAAGATGGTGTTGTTGCTGTTATTGAAGTAAATAACGACTTAATTAATGTCACGGCTGAGCTATTGGAAAAACTGCACCTTGGGTATGCAATTACTATCCACAAATCACAAGGTTCTCAATGGCCTAATTGCTTTGTCATGTTACCCAATGAAGCGGAAAAAATGATAGACCAGACATTGCTATATACCGCATCAACTCGACCAAGTGAAAGGCTTGTGATGATGGGCGATGAAAGTGTAATTGAAAAGGCGATTAAGATGGGTTCAAGGGCATTAAATCGAGCAACTTTTCTGAGAGAAAAGATAAATTTAGCATTTGAGCTGATTTAGTCTGGAAGGGGAATTCATTGGAAGTGTAAACTTTGTAATAGGTTTGTTTAATTTAACTACTTAGTAAATGAGACCAGTGACATAATATTTTTAATTGGTTATATTTATTTCAATAAAAATATAAGGCAAAAAAGATTATAAAGGGAATTGGTATGAAAAAGATTTTACCATTAGCCATAGGGAGCTGCATTCTATTAATTGGCTGTAATTCCACACCAAATTATCGAAAAGTTTCTGAATCCGAAATTACAAACCACCAGAGCCAGATTACAGACTTTCAAGCCGGAAATTATTACCCGCAATGGATTCAGCCTTCAAATAAATCTGAAAAATGCGAAATGCTTATGGAAAGCTATACTGAGCAACCCCATCAAGGCACAGTAGAATGGGATGGAAACTGTAAAGACGGCAAAGCCGAGGGACTTGGTAAAATTAGTGTTACAAATGGTAGTGTTAGAGGTTTTGAGATTACTTACCATAACAAAGGAATTACTGATCAACACTATTATAAATGGGTCGAAGGAACAAATAATGTAGAGTTTGGCACCTATATTCGTGAAAATGCTCAAATGACTAAGCAGTTAGCAAATAATGCGACTTTAAAGCCAAATGGAGATATTGATCTCATCTATTATCAAGGGGAGCAAAGTCTTACCACAGGTATATTCACTGGTATTGGAAGAAAGAGCTACGCTGATGGATTTGCTAAACTATCAGGACAATTCGGCAACTTGCGTTTTTTCGGAGCCAGAGAGTTCTTTGATCAAAATAACCAGCCAGCTTATACAACTTGGGGCTTCTACGATATGAACGCTGACAAGCCTGACAAGTATATTGTAGTGAAAAATAAACATGGGGTATTTCATCAGAAATGGCAGTTTGGTACTCAAAAAGAAAATGTTACCTTACCAGAGAGTTATACGGATGAAACTTTAAAAGTATCAATTCAAGCCTCGACATTGGCAAATAGAGCAAACAGTGCAGGAAAGCTTGCACTAGCTATGAAGCAAAGATATGACTCTCAGAATGTTAATTCGTCAACCGTGACAACAAAACCTGACAACAAAAAGCCAGAGTTGTCTAAAGGTATTTCTACAGGCACGGGCTTCTTTATTTCTAGTGATGGTTATGTGCTTACCAATAGTCACGTAATAGAAGGTTCATCTAACATTTCAATCATTCTAAATGGTAAATCTGTATCGGCTACTCTAGTTGATTATGACCCTAGCAATGATATCGCCTTACTGAAAGTAGATAAGGCAGTTGAAGGTTTACCGATTGAGCTTAAAAACAAAACAAAGCAAGGAACCGCAATCGCCATTTTAGGTTATCCAAATATAGGCTTACAAGGCAACGAACAAAAAGCGACATTTGGGTATGTTAATGCCAATTCTGGCATCCAAGGTGATACTCGGTATTTTCAAATTGATTCCCCTATACAGCCCGGAAACTCAGGTAGTCCGATGGTAAATAATCAAGGTGTTGTCATTGGAATTGCTTCAGCATCGTTAAATCAATCAGCAGCTATTAAAGCTACGGGAACATTGGCTCAAAATGTAAATTATGCCGTTAAAATAGCTTATGCATTGCCAATGCTGATAAATCACGGTGTAGACTATATTGAACCAGTCAAGCCAAAAGCCTTAGAAAAAACAGAGCTGATAGAGAATATTTCTAATAGTGTAGTGCTTGTTGTGGCAGAGTGATGTAGGTCATGTAATGGTTTTAGCCCCCAAATTAATTAAGCGGATTGACTATAAAGCATCAGTAGAGTGTGGGTATACTAATTTACTTCACTCTTCCGTTTATATTAGTCAATTAAATGACCATATAAACGGTACGTGTGAACTAGCAATGCATGAAATCAAATCCAAATTAGATTTCTTAGCTGGTTGCATGACTATTACACTCGACCACCCAATAAATGAACTTGAATTTCTAAGAGTACGCCTTTGTGAAGGTCAAAACTTTACTAATGTTGATGATTTATCTTACATAAAGAAAACCTCTTGCACGTTTCCAAAGGCGGGTAGGTTAAATCTTACAGGTCAAGCGCTGTTTTATGCTTCGGTTGCCATTAAACAAGATGATACAGCATTAAGAGTTGTATTATCTGAGGCTCAAGCGAAACAGCTTGATCACCTAAATGTACTGCGATCTCATCAAGTGATTGGAACTGACATATATCTAAGAATCATAGGCATATGGGATCAAGTAAGACGAAATGAAAAACCATATTACTTAAGTCATGATACCTTTGAATATTACACCAAGGCGAGAAAGTATATGGCTAAGAAGTTTAGTCAAGAATTGCTTTTAGCCTATGAACTAACAGATCGCTTCTTTGCAGATATATTATCTCGTGAAGGAAATGAGCGGTTGTATCAAGTAACATCAGCCCTAAGTAATGTGTTTTTGACTGAGAAATGCGATGGTGTTCTCTATTCTTCGGTAAAAGCAAAAGGTGAGCCTGTCGTTGCTTTAAAACCCCAAGTGGTGGATGATAAATTAGTGCATCAGTTTGCCACCGAGGTCTTAATTGATAAATCATTTGGCTATGAGTATTATCAGTTTAGGACGTTGACTAAAACGTCTAGTATTGGTAGAGAATCAGGTAAATTAGAGTGGTCATAAGCTTAACCACTACTTCCTGTAGTTAAGCTTAAAATGTAGATTAAAAGTCATTGTAAGCCCTAAAAACGCTTTTAATCTACAAGCTTTGATTGAAGTGTATAGATTAATGTCTTGAAAATGTCTTTAGGTCCTGTTTTAAAAGAGATTTTAAGTCACTCACTCACCCCTCTTTGCGTTTATGTGTTCATTCCCGTTCTAGACAAAGACAAAATTGAAAATGTATAAGAGAGCCGCTAAATAGCGGCTCTTTTTTTAACTAAAAATAATGTTGAAAAATAACTTAGGATGCATGCTGGCCGCACAAATTTACCCACTTATTTTGTCCTTTACTTTGCATTGAATCGTTTATCTTTTAATTGAGTCTGTGAAGCTAGGATTAGAGCTTACGTTCTTTTTTATGGCTGCAAGTATGCCTGGAGCAGAGTTACAAATACTGGCGATATCAATCGTATGGTCTAAGTTTAATAAAAAACTTTATTCCTACACCCATGAAAATACTTAGTAAGATAAGCTTTCAACAAGCGCTAGCAGCAGTGATTGCATTTGCTTTGGTTGTGATGCTTACAACATCTTATATTGTTATTGATGCGTCCCTGCAAAAAAAGCAGCTTGTAAGTCAAGATGCTGAATTTATCAGCGAAGTATTGATGATAGATAAAATAGCGCATGAAACGGCAGTCGAAAGGGGATTAACTGCTGGCTTTATTGGTTCAGGGTATCGCAAAAACGGTGACAAAGTTGCTAAGCAACGCTTGATTGTTGATAAAGTTTTTAACGAATTTTCTAATTATACTCAAACGAAAAAACACCCAATAGCCCTATTTACTGCAGTGTTAGAAAAGCACAAAAATATAAAAGCGTTAAGAGAAAATATCGATAGGCAGCAAGGAAAGTCAGCGTTTGCCGTTTATTCTAATGCCAACCAGTTTATGTTGGATGTTGCTAACAGCCGGGTTTCACACATTAGACAATCCGAAGCAATCTCTTCAGGTTTAGCTATTATCAGAATGTCTTTGTTAAAGGAGAGGTTAGGCCAGATTAGAGGAAAGGTGAATGGTATTTTATCATTACAATCAATATCTAAAGATAGTCAGGTTCAAGTTGCTGGCTATTTTAATAATATTGAAGAAAGTTTGGCTATGCTCGCTTTAACACTCACCGCAAAAGAAGATAAAGCATGGCTATCAGAATTGACTAATTCACAAGCCTTTAAAGATATTAAGGCAATTATCGAAAACCTAAATCAAGAAAGTGGCAAGCTGGCTTTGTCTTACCCAGAACCTTCGGACTGGTTTAGTTTGTCAACGGACTTAATTGGCAAAATTCACAAGCGTATTACTGAAAAACAAAGCGCGTTAGAGTCGCTTATCGAGGAAAAGCGCGTTGATGCTAAAATGGAGGCTGTGGTAACGGTAGGTCTTGCGATATTTTTTATTACTTTTTTTATCGCCTTCGGTTTATTTGTAATCAAGGCACTTGCTAAAAAAGTTAGAAAAGTACGAGATTTAATTGGAAAAATTGCTTCAAGCCATGATTTAACAGTGAGGATTGATGACCAATCGAGTGATGAAATAGGTGCAATTTCTAGAAGTGTTGATGAGTTGGTAGATACCCTCACTAAGTTGATACGGCAAGTGCAACAAGCAAACAGCAGTAGCGAATCCAGTGTTAAATCATTAATCACTTTTGCAACAGAACTCTCAGAGTTAGTTGAGAGTGTTAATTCAACCACATCGGTGCTTCAAGATAGCTTCGCGAGGCTATCTAACCAGATCGAGCAAATTGCACTGTCAGCAGATGAAAGCTCTAAAAATACAGCAAAGGCAAATGACTTATCGAATAATACAAAGCAAATAATTGGCACAAACAAAGTGAGCATTAACTCACTATCTACGCTGATTCAGCAGGCTCATCAGCAATCAGATTCGTTAAGTGCAAAAACGAACAGTATTCAATCAGTGCTTGATACAATTTCGAGTATTGCTGAACAAACTAATTTACTAGCCCTTAATGCTGCTATCGAAGCTGCTCGAGCGGGTGAACAAGGCCGTGGTTTTGCTGTTGTTGCAGACGAAGTGCGGGGTTTAGCAACGCGTAGCCAAGATTCAACATCAGAAATATCTTCAGTGCTTGATGACATAAAGCAGCAAGTGCAACAACTTCAGGCGTATATGGAAAATACCTCTGAATCAACGCAGAAGGTGAGTGAAAATAGTGAAAATGCGCTCAAGAATATAGATATTTTGACAACTAATATCACTGAGGTGAGCGGCCAGACAAACATGGTGTCATCAGCGATTGAATCACAAAATCAGTTAGCTGAAGAAGCGAGTAAGGCAAGCCAAAATATCACTGAAAATATGCAGGAAGTACAAACCGAATTGGCGCTATTATCTAAATTGATAAAAGATTTAGAACAAGCTCAATATAAGACATCAAATGCTATAAATGTATTTAGAGTAAATACATCTTCATGAGCCTGGTGTGCATCAGCTACGCTGTCATGATGGCGCTTATTTTTGCGGGTAATGCGCATCTACGAAGGCTAAATAATAATGCCTTTGACCATTACAAACAGTTATCTTGGGGTTGATTAAAGGTTACTGTAAAAGTTTGCGTATCTTTATTTAACTCTGTTGCAGAGATTCAGTTGCGACCTTTTGAATTGTTGATTACAAAATAATTCTCATTAACAGTAAATGCTAGGTTGTTAAATTTACGGAATTTTTGACAGCGTTGGTATTAGGATTCTTCTGAAATTACTTTTAATCAGCCTGTAGCCTTGTATTTATGGGGTTCTTGAACAACACTTTGTATATCTTTGGGCAACAAAATTGTGAAATGAAAAAAGACTTTGCTTCACAGATCAAGCGACCAGTGGTCATTTATGTGACGATTGTGCTTTTGCTTGTGGTTGTTTTTAACATTTTTCTTAATGATGTACTTCATGACAAGGTTCATCATACTGGCACTGAGCTGGCTAAAGAAGTATATGAATTAAACTTAGATCCTATCACCTCGCAAGACATCATCGCGTCTATTGTAAAAAGTCAGGGGTTTGTCTTGGATGTAGCTGATTTGCCGCAAAACTTTGCAAATTTTATTGATGTAGAGCAAGAAGTATTTAGTTATAAAACAGTCAGTTTACGATTGTTTCATTGGCCAGCTTGGTTACTAGAAAGCCACTTATTTATATTATTAAACCTTATTTTACTAGCAACAGGCTATTGGGCTGGGCGTTGGTGGCGAAGTATGGCTAAGTCTACGGCTATTAAAGAGCAACCTGTTATCAAACCGCAAGCACCAGCTGATGCACAAATTGAACCCCAATTTAAATCACAAAAGCTAGCATCGCCAAGGCCTTTACCGCGACAAGACCTCAATATTCTTTATGGGGTGCCAACAAGTTATAACCATTTATTTGCTTTGTTCTTTTGGAAAACACCTTTTCCATCGAACCTGGATGTTGATAACTACTTTAAATTAGTGATTGCGAAAGGTTTTGGTGAGTTGGTTAATCGCTCCGTTAAGTTGCTTCCTTCAGGTGGCATCGCGGTTACTTTAAATAACATCCCTGCAACTGAGCTTGATAAATACACCAAACGGCTTCATCAAGTTATTTACCAAGCGTGCTTAAACTATCGCAGTGATTTATCACGTGCTGATGTCAAGATCGGTGTTTGTAATTACCGAACAGGAGCAGACCAAGCTGTTGTATATCAGCTAACTAAATCAGCATTGGCTATGGCTAAACAAAGTGCATGGCAACATATTCATCGCTTGCCGTTCGGGCATACCCAATCAAGCATGTTAGCAGACAGTAAAGAGCACTTGTTTGAGTACATTAAAAACAAACATTTTATGTTGTTTTTTCAACCATTGTTCGATTTACAAACAGGTGAAATTTTACAGCATGAAGCGTTAATTCGCATTCGTCATAAAAATTTGGGGCTATTGGCAGCTCGGCATTTTATTCCCCACATGAGCAGTAAAAATGACGTGTTGTTTTTAGATAAAATCGTTATTACTCAAGTGAAGAGAATACTCTCTAACGAAGCTGGTGCAATCACAGTCAGTATAAACTTACATGCTATGAACTGGTTCAATGACAAGTTTTGGGTTTGGTTTAAAGAACATATGAGTGACTATGAGGGAATTAGTAAACTTCAATTTGAACTCAGTGAAGATGATTATCTACGCCAACATAAAAAATTAATCTCACAGTTTAAGTGCTTAGAGAAACTGTCGGCTGGTGTGGTAATTGATAACGTGAGAAGTGCAGAGCACCTAGCTACTTATGCGCAGCTTAATAATATACGCAGTATTAAACTGGCCTATGAGCTAATACATAATATAGATACAAATGCTCAACAGCAGAAGATCGTAAAACAGATTATCAATAAGGGCAGCGAATTAAGCTTTCCTGTTTATGCGGTGGGGGTCGAGACGCAAAATGAACTTGCGACCCTCAAAAACTTAGGGGTGGTTGCAGCTCAAGGCTTTTACTTTGCTGAGCCCTTACAAAAGTTAGCAGATATAACACCGCATAGCTAATACAGCTAATTAGTCGATTAAATTGCGGTATCGCAAGCCATCTAAACCTTGTAGCCCACCTGTATGAATCGCAATAATGTGTGTGTGTGGAGCAAAAAAGCCCTGCTCAATGAGTTGCCATAGTGCATACATCATTTTGCCACTGTAAATAGGTTCAAGAGGAATGTCGTGCTGGTGGTTAAATGCTTGACAAAACTGCCACAAATTAGCACTAAACTTGCCATAACCGCCATCATGAAAGTCACATAACAGCTGCCAGTTTTGTTGTTGTTTGGCGCGGTTGCTCAATTGTTTAATGTCAGTTATTAAATACTCAGCTTGCTTAATTACAGCCACCCCTAATACTGTTGTACTTTGTGATGCGCCCTCAATTAAACCTGCTAATGTTCCGCCACTTCCCGTAGGGCATATAATATAGTCTGCTGGGGGAAGGCTTTCGGCCAACTCTTTGCAGCCTAGAAGGGCTGCTGAATTAGTGCCGCCTTCAGGTAAAATATAAGCATTAGGAAATTGCTGTTGTAATTCAGCTAAGTAATTTTGATCATGCCTCAACCGGTAAGTAACACGGTCAACTGGATGTAAATTCATGCCACATTGCTTTGCATAGCGCAGTGTTGGATTTTCGCTATCAAGTTCGGGACCCCGAATTATACCATGAGTAGTAAAACCAAATAGTTTCCCCGCAGCAGCGCTGGCATGGATATGATTTGAAAAAGCACCTCCAAAAGTGAGTAATTCAGATTTTCCAAGTTGTTGCATTGCGGCTAAATTAAACTTTAGTTTACGCCACTTATTGCCACTAATTTGCGGGTGAATAAGATCATCTCGCTTTATGGTGAGCTGAATTTTACGAGCAGCCAATAAGGGATGGTTTATGGTTTGTAAAGGTGACTCAAAAGAACTATACACAGCAGCAATTTTAATAAAAAACACGCTCTATTGTAGCAAACTGATCATCAACTAAGAAATTAAACTAAAATGATTTTGTTATTTACTGGCATCAACTAAGGTAATAGTTGTAAACTCAGATAATAATTGAACAAAGCTTGTGTTTTGCTTTCCAAGTACATAGCATAAGAGTTTAATTATAAAAAAATAATAATGACCAAATAATTGCCGCTTTTTGGGAATGGAATATATGCGAATCGCTCCTTTATCTCTATTTATTTCAGTTAGTTTGCTAGCAACTAGTGCATTTGCACAAGATACTGCTACGGTAACTGGTATAGAGTCAGAGATCAGTAAAAAACAAGCCGAGTACGATAACTCGACTGTTATCCTTGAAAAACACCTAAAAGAAGAAAGTCAGTTACAGAAGCAACTCGAATTATTGCGCGCACGCTCGACAGAGTTAGACAAAGAAAAAAACCAAGCGCTAGATGCAATGAACGAGATGTATCGCCGACTTATTGATGATCCAACAATAGACATTAGCAATGCACAAGCACGCTATCAAAAAGCAGTTGTTGACCACAAACAGAATAAAGATGATATTTCGATGCAATTGGCGGCAATTGCATCGCATAGAAAAGACATTGAGCAAATTCGCGTAGCTAAACATACCCAACTCAATACATTAGAAAGTTTAAAAGAACAACTCGCAACGGCGCGTGTTGAGCGTTTACGTAATGAGTTTACACGTGAAGGTACATTAGAAGTTAATCACACCATCAATTGTAAACGCACCGAAACGCTTGCTGCCTGTGAGCAGCGCGGTCAGCAAATGGGCTTGCAAAAAGCAACTAAACGTTTTGTTGATCAAATTTTTGCTAACTTAACTGAAGAGCGATTGGTTGAACCAAAACGCAATCTTGCGGGTGCGCAAGTTAAGGTGTTAAGTAGCCATGTTGTCAACAGCGCATTTAGCGGTCAAGGTAACTATAACGTCAACTTAAGCGTGACCATGCGCGGTGATGTAAATAGCAGCCGCTTATGTAGTTTACTTAATTTAGATAACCGATTCTGCGCTGATTATGGCTCGCCACTTGCAGGCAACTATCAGTCTAATTACTCGGCATCTTACCCTGATAGTCAGTTAACATTCAGTGACCCTTTGGATAATAGTCAGGTGGTATCGGTATCACGTATGACTAATGAGCCTGTTAGCGATTATTCATCAAAAAAGCCAGTAAAGGTTGAACCGTTACCTGATTTGAAAAAATCTAAAATGGTTGAGCTAACACTTCGTTCTAATGTGTATGACGATGAAGTGTTTATCGATGGCGTGAGTTTTGGTGCGACAAAATTAACCACTTCGTTGCCTGTAGGTTTTCATGAAGTTGAAATTCGCAAGCGTGGTTATAAAAGCTATAAAGCGCGTATTGATCTTCGCAAAGCGCAAACAATTCATGCAAATTTGGTAAAAGAACCAGAGCCAGTTGTTGCAGCGGTTACAGCAGCTGAAAAACCAGCAACGTCTTCACCAGTTGCAAGTATCGTCAATAAAAACAATTCAGCAGGTATCGTTGTTATTCCTGCAGGCAAATTTAAGATGGGCGATATTAACGGCAATGGTTTAGCCAACGAGCGTCCAGTGGTAGAAAAGACCATTGCTAATTCGTTTGCAATGCAAAGCAAGGAAGTGACTGTTGCAGAGTATGAGCGTTTTGTTGCAAATACAGGTTACAAAACAGAAGCTGAAAAAAATCGTGGTTGTGCTTATTACTTAAATGGTGAACCAGTATGGGAAGCTACGTTAAATTGGCGTAACCCAGGTTTCGAGCAAGAAAGTGATTTTCCGGCGGTATGTTTAACCTATAACGATGCAAAAGCATACGCAGATTGGTTATCGGGGCAAACGGGTCAGTTATTTCGCTTACCAAACGAGGTTGAGTGGGAGTATGCTGCGCGAGCTGGTACTGAAACCGAGTACCCTTGGGGTAACGAAATCGGTAAAAACTTAGCGAACTGTGGCTGGTGTGGGAGCGAATGGTCAAATAAAAGCGCTGCACCGACAGGGTCGTTTTCTCCTAATGCATTTGGCCTATTTGATACAGTGGGTAATGTATGGGAATGGACATATAAAAAGCCAGGACAGTCTGATGTAACGGTTCGTGGTGGTGCTTGGAACTTTGCGCCTAGCTTAGCCCGCGTATCAACACGCCTAATTTTAGCGCCAGACTTTCGTGCAAACTATATCGGCTTTCGTTTAGTACGCGAGCGATAAATATTTAAAAAGGAAGCGCTATAAGCTTCCTTTTTTAGCAATTAATTTAAGGCAGTTGCGCTTTTTCATGATTAGCATGATAGAGTGAGAGCAGCTAGTATAAGAACGTATTTTCAAAGGTCATCCAGCCTCATGTTTAAAAAACTCCGTGGTATTTTTTCAAACGATCTATCGATCGACTTGGGTACAGCCAATACCCTAATTTATGTAAAAGAAGAAGGTATTGTATTAAATGAACCTTCTGTAGTTGCTATTCGCCAAGAGCGAGCTGGTGGCCCGAAAAGTGTGGCATCAGTGGGTACAGAAGCAAAGCAAATGTTAGGCCGTACACCGGGTAACATTAAAGCGATTCGTCCTATGAAAGACGGCGTTATTGCTGATTTCTACGTGACCGAAAAAATGCTGCAACACTTTATCAAGCAAGTACATAACAACAACTTTATGCGTCCAAGCCCGCGTGTTCTTATTTGTGTGCCTTGTGGTGCTACACAAGTAGAAAAACGTGCTATTCGTGAATCTGCGATGGGTGCTGGTGCACGTGAAGTGTACCTAATCGAAGAGCCAATGGCGGCTGCAATCGGTGCAGGTTTACCTGTATCAGAAGCAACGGGTTCTATGGTTGTTGATATCGGTGGTGGTACAACTGAAGTTGCCATTATTTCATTAAATGGCGTGGTTTACTCTTCATCTGTACGCATCGGTGGTGACAAATTTGATGAAGCTATCATCAACTATGTACGCCGTAACTTTGGTAGCTTAATTGGTGAAGCAACGGCTGAAAACATCAAGCATCAAATTGGTTCGGCGTTTAAAACAGATGAGCCTATTGAAATTGAAGTACGTGGTCGTAACCTTGCTGAAGGTGTTCCGCGTTCATTCACACTGAACTCACACGAAATTCTTGAAGCGTTGCAAGAGCCATTAATGGGTATTGTGAGCGCGGTTATGGTTGCGCTTGAACAGTCTCCACCAGAGCTTGCTTCGGATATTTCTGCACACGGTATGGTATTAACCGGTGGTGGTGCATTATTAAAAGACCTAGACCGTTTATTAATGGAAGAAACAGGTATTCCGGTCGTGGTTGCTGACGATCCATTAACTTGTGTTGCTCGTGGCGGCGGTAAGGCGCTAGAAATGATTGATATGCACGGTGGTGACGTATTTAGCTACGACTAATGAAGTTACTTTTTGGTCGTACCATCTCTTTGCAACTGCGACTTTTTGTCGCAGTGCTTTTGAGTGTCGTGCTGATCGTGGGCGATCGCTACACACAAGGTGGTACAACAATTCGCACCAGTTTAAATACCCTCGTTAGCCCACTTATTTATCTCGCCAATTTGCCGTATGAGCTATTTAGTATTGGCGCGAAGAATCTGCACACCCGCGAACAGCTTTTAACTGAAAACGAAGCACTTAAGAAGAAGCAGTTATTGCAAAGCGAGCAACTCCAACAACTGCAATTTTTATCTCGTGAAAACGATAAGTTACGTGCTTTGTTAGGTTCATCTGCTAAACAATCAAATCGTAAAATTATTGCCCAGGTCTTGTCTGTTCACTCAAACCCATATAGTCATCAAGTGGTTATTAACCGCGGTACTACCGATGGCCTAAGTGAAGGCCAAGCAGTTATTGACGAAATGGGTGTGGTAGGGCAAATCACCCAAGTTGGTTCGACTACTTCGCGCGTGCTGTTAATGACCGACACCACCCATGCCACACCTGTGCGTATTTTACGTAACGATGTACGTACCGTGGTTGAAGGCATAGGTAAAATTAATGTAGTTAAGCTTTCGCACGTTCCGCACAGCCTTGACGTACGTATTGGTGATATTTTGGTTACCTCTGGTCTAGGTGGAACTTTCCCTGAAGGTTATCCGGTTGCTGTAGTAACTGAAATTAACCGTGACGAAGGGCGTCCTTTTGCGCAAGTATATGCTGAGCCAATTGCACAACTTGACCGGATTCGCTTGTTGGTTGTGCTGTGGCGTAATCAGCAGGAGAGCATAAGCAATGAATAGTCGTCACTCTTTGCTGATTGCTATCAGTATTTTCTTTGCATTGGTTATGGCGTTAATGCCGTTACCGATTTCGTTTGAGCCTTATCGCCCAGATTGGGTGTTAATGGTATTAATGTATTGGTCGTTGGCGGTACCACACCGTTTGAACATTGGTACAGCTTGGGTGGTCGGTTTATTAATGGACTTAGCTTCAGGCTCGCCACTGGGGGTAAACTCACTGACTTACTCAGTGTGTATATTTATCACTGCTAGTAACTTCCAAAAGATTAGAAACTTTTCTTTATGGCAGCAAAGCATTTTAGTTGCTTTGTTTTTAACGCTTTACCACCTTATGCAATTTTGGCTAAATCACTTTTTAATGGGCATTTATTTTAGTCCGCATTATTTGTGGCCTGTGCTAACAGGTATGCTTTGCTGGTGGTGGATTTTCTTAATTTTGCGTAAATATCGCCGTCATTTCAGGATTAGATAATGCAGACCGCAATTTATTTGGCGTCTGCATCACCGCGCCGAAAAGAGTTGCTCAGCCAGCTTGGCGTTGAGTTTTCTCAATTTAGCGTTGATGCAGATGAAAGCCAATTTCCGAATGAATCTCCTCGTGATTATGTTGAACGCTTAGCTAGACTCAAAGCACAATCAGGTGTAGCTATGGGCTACACTGATCGCCCTGTGTTAGGAAGTGATACTGTAGTCGTCATTGATGATACAGCCCTAGTTAAACCTGTTGACCAAGCAGACTTTACAGCCACTATGCAGCGCTTATCTGGGCGCACCCATCAAGTGATGACAGCCGTTGCAATTGCAAATAGTGAGCAAGTAAAAAGTTGTGTTGTTGTCACTGATGTGACATTTAAAAAGTTAAGTGATGAAGAAATTGATGCTTACTGGCATTCGGGTGAGCCCCAAGATAAGGCTGGCGGTTATGGCATACAAGGCTTAGGCGGACGCTTTGTTAGCCATATTTCGGGTAGCTATTTTGCGGTGGTCGGCTTACCTTTATATGAGACTGAACAGTTATTAAATGAATTTTTAAGAGGGTAACATGAGCACTGAATTACTGATCAACGTTACACCGAGCGAAAGTCGCGTTGCGCTAATTGAAAACGGCGTACTGCAAGAGATCCAGCTAGAGCGTATTGGCAACCTTGGCATCGTCGGCAATATTTACCTAGGTAAAATTAGTCGCGTACTTCCGGGCATGCAAGCTGCATTTGTCGATATCGGCTTAGATAAGGCGGCTTTTTTACACGCATCAGACATCGTTAATAGTGCCTCAATTGTTGAAGGTGTTGACGAGCAACCAATTAAAAAAGTGCAAGATATTCGTGAACTAGTGCGCCAAGGTCAATACATCATGGTGCAGGTTGTTAAAGATCCCCTTGGCACTAAAGGCGCGCGTTTAACCACCGACATCACTATTCCTTCTCGTTATTTAGTTTTTATGCCAGATGCGACGCATGTTGGTGTGAGTCAGCGTATTGAATCAGAAGATGAGCGTTTACGTCTGAAAAAAATTGTCGCTGAATACGGCGACGAAGACGGCAGCTTTATAGTGCGAACTGCAGCTGAAGGTGCCTCAGAAGCAGAACTGCGTCACGATGCTGAATTCTTAAAAAAATTGTGGCAAAAAATCGTCAACAAACGAAAAAAAATCAGTAAAGAAAGCATCTTGCACGAAGACTTAACACTGGCATTTCGTACCTTGCGTGATTACGTTGGTGAAGACATGGAGCGTATTCGTGTTGACTCTAAACTGACCTATCAAGAGCTTAAAGAGTTTACTGAAGAGTTTGTGCCTATTCTGTCTGAAGCACTTGAGTATTATCCTGGTGAACGCCCGATCTTTGATTTATTTGATGTTGAAACCGAAATTCAAAAAGCGTTGCACCGTAAGGTTGAACTAAAGTCAGGTGGTTATTTAATTATTGATCAAACTGAAGCGATGACCACGGTTGATGTAAATACCGGTGCGTTTGTAGGGCATCGTAATTTAGAAGAAACCATTTTTAATACTAATATCGAAGCAACCTCTGCGATTGCTCGTCAGCTACGTTTACGTAACCTAGGCGGTATTATTATTATCGATTTTATTGATATGGTCAGTGATGAGCATAAGCGTCGTGTCTTGCATTCGCTTGAATCAGCGCTGGCAAAAGATCGTGCTAAAGCCAACATAAATGGTCTATCTGCACTAGGCTTAGTAGAGATGACCCGCAAACGTACCCGCGAAAGCTTAGAGCATATTCTTTGTGATGTGTGTCCCGCTTGTTCAGGGCGAGGGTCGCAAAAAACGGTTGAAACTGTCTGCTATGAGATTTTACGAGAAATTGTCAGAGTAAATCGCGCTTATGCTGCCGATAAATTTATGGTTTATGCCTCACCATCAGTGAGCGAAGCGTTGCTAAATGATGAATATCATAATCTAGCTGAGCTGGAACTATTTATCGGTAAGCAAGTCAGTATTCAAACAGAGAGTTTATATAATCAAGAACAATTTGATGTGGTAATGATGTAATGAAGGCAAAAACGGTCTGCTTTTATTGTTTACGTAAGTTATGGCAAATATTTGCTATCACTCTCGTATTGCTGGCCGTTATTGTCTCAGTCGTTAAGTATTCATTACCCTATGCTAATGATTATAAAGATGACATTGAAGTGTTCTTGTATGAGCGCTTTGATGTCAATTTATCAATTGGGTCTATCTCGGCCAGTTGGCAGGGGAAAGGGCCTGCTTTAGTTATCGAAGACATTTCGTTTGAAGATAACCAAACTTCACCTATCGCACTAACCATTGATAAAGCCAGTCTTGAAGTAAACTTATGGGAATCACTAAAAACCCGTCAGCTTAAATCGAGCTACTTTGTGATCAATGGTTTTCATGCTGATGTTGATTTACCTACCATGCTTGATTTGGGGAACACTCAACAAGCAGGCAGCTTTGAGCAAAAAGAGCTGATCGAAGGCTTGTTCCTTGGTGAAACTGGCCACTTTGCGGTGCAAGACAGTAGTTTAAACTTTACCTTGAGTGATGGTAAAAAACGTAAACTCATACTTGAAAACATTGTTTGGCAAAATACCCCAGAACAACATCAGGGATCAGGTAGCTTGGCCTTACCGGGGATCTCGGTGGGTAGTTTTGATGCTCGCATGGCCCTTAATGGCTCAACTCTTGAGACTATGGCCGGTGATATATATGTACAAGCTGCCAATGTCGATGTTTCTAAATGGCTTGCTCAATTTATTAATACCGATAAACAGCAGCTCAGCTCCGATATTAATTTACAAACTTGGTTTAGCCTAGAAAAAGGCTTGATCAGCGATGTAAAAGTGCAATGGCTACCGAGCTTTATTAATTGGCAACAAAACCAAGAAGCACATCAAATAAGTTTAAATGAAGGGGGCTTTCATTTATTTCCTTGGCAAGATAATTGGCGTTTAAAAAGCACGGGTCTTACGTTTGAGCGAGACTTAAAACAGTGGCCAACTCTTCAGTTTGAAGCACAGTTAGGTGATAAAAATCAAATATGGCTTAAGCAGTTTGATTTTGGGCTGTTGGCTAAATTAGCCCAGCTTAGTAACTTTGAAGTGCTGGCACCTTTTTTAGCGCGCCAACCCAAAGGCCAACTCAGCGACGCATATGTTGAATTTGATAACCAAGATCATTGGCAATTGTGGTTTCAAGGTGAGCAGATCAATTGGTTATCATTACAGGGGATTCCTGGTGGCCAAGCAATTCGCGTTGAAGGGTTACTCAACCAATCAGCAGGGCGCATTCAATTATACGGTGAAAACAATCAGCTGTTGACCAATGGCAGTTTCAGCCAAGATATTCCCTATAACCAGTTAAATGTAGAGCTTGATTTACATCACTTTGATGATGGCTGGCGCATTAGCAGCGATAATATTTGGCTTGATAACGATGAAGTCACGCTTGCTGCAGAGATGAAACTAAGCCTGACTGACGAACCGCGTCTTGACTTATATGCCGAAGTCTATGCAGCTGATGCTAAGGTCGCAGGGCACTACTTTCCGCTACCTGTAATGAGTGAAAAGCTCGTTAATTATTTGAATGGGGCAATTAAGGGCGGCGAAGTAAATAAAGCGCAGGTATTGTTTTCTGGGCCATTTAAAGGGTTTCCATTTAAAGAGCAACAAGGTCAATTTGAAGTCTTAGCAAATGTCGAGAATGCCAAGTACAAGTTTTCACCAAGCTGGCCTGAGGTTGAAGAAGCCAACGTTATTTTGCACTTTGAAAATGAACGCATGGATATTTATAGTAAATCCGGCAAATTAGTTAACTTAGCGCTTGATGATAGTGTTCATGTGAGCATTGCTGATCTGATGCATGCTGATATGTTAAAAGTTGCTATAAATAAGCGTGCTCACGGTAGTAAGCTTAAGCCTTTCTTTGCTGCTACACCGCTGGCAAAGCCGCTTGCAAATGTATTTGATGTTGTACAAGCGCAGGGAGAAGCAACAGCAGCTATCGATTTATTGGTTAACTTACGTTCAGGCCATGTTGATGCTGTAGGCGAGGTTGAATTAGCTAACTTACCCGTTTACCTAGCCCAGCCGGGAATAACGCTGAGCCATATGACAGGCATAGTTAAATTTAATAACGACAAAATTGTGCTAAACAATGCCCAGGCAAACTGGTTAGGAATGCCACTTACCGCAAGCTTTAATAGTGAAAATGTTGGTGATAACTACCGAGCTGAAATTGCCATAGAGCTTGCCCTTGAGGCAGACCCATTGATTGAGCAAGCACATGGCTTATTGTCTGGCTATTTAGCAGGGCAAAGCAACGTTGATGTTGGTATATCGCTTAACTTTTTACCTAATGACTTTAATTATCGTGCAGACATAACGGGTAATTTAGTGGGGGTTGCTAGCCAACTACCTGCACCTTATAACAAAAATGCAGAACAAACTTGGCCACTAAATGCGGTTGTGCAAGGTGATCATATTTCTAATTTAATCACGGCTAATATCGATAATAAGCTGTTTTTTAATGCGATTTTAGATAATGGCAAAAAGAAGTTTAATAATGCTCACCTTATTTTAGGGTCACAAGATTTAGGGTTAAATCGTGAAGGTTTTGCGGTATCAATCGATTTACCAGAAACCGAAATAGTGCCTTGGTTTGGCTTAATTGATCAAATTATTGCGCTTACCAAAGTTAAGTCTGATGCGCCTAGTGTGATGCCAGCTTTTAACAATGTAACTGGCAAATTTAACAAACTTGCACTGAATAATATTGATTTTAATGACTTTGAATTTAGATTAGCGCCAAAACAATCAGACTTAGAGTTAAAGTTAAATGCCAAAGAATTACGTGCTGACGCACTTATTCCAACCGGTGAAACGCGCAGGCCGATTCAAATTTTTACCGACTACTTACGGATGAATTTTTCGCCAAATGAAAGCGAGCCTTCATCTGATAAGAATGAGCCAGAGGATTTAAGTTGGCTTACGAATATACCTGCAATCGAGTTTTATTGTGAAGACTGTAAAGTAGGCCAATATCAATTAGACAAAGTAAAAAGCAGTTTAGTCGGTGAGCAAAATAAGTTGATATTCTCTGAGCTTGTAATTGATAAAGGTGATCATGTATTACGCGCAAAAGGGCAATTTGCCGATGGCTTAACTCAGTTTAGTGGTAATTTAGAAAGTGATGATATTGGTGAATTATTTGATGAGTTTGAATTAACCACCACAGTAAAAGATTCAGACGCCAATATTAAGTTTGATTTAGCATGGCAAGGCGCACCCTATAGCTTTGATGTACCAAGTTTAGCGGGAGAGCTAGATTGGCGTTTAGGAGAGGGTCACCTTGCAGAAATAAGTGATGGTGGCGCGCGAGTATTTTCATTACTGAGTTTAGATTCGTTAGTGCGTAAGCTGAAACTCGATTTTAGAGATGTATTCTCTAAAGGTTTTTTCTATAACAGTATGCAAGGCACCATGCAGCTAGAAAAGGGCATAGCTTACACTCAAGATACCAAGCTTGATGGTGTGCCTGCCGATTTAACGATTAAAGGGCATACAGACCTAAATACCTTTGAAATTGATTACGACCTTGCAGTTGCCCCGCAGGTGACATCGAGTATTCCCGTTATTGTGGCATGGATGGTCAACCCGGTAAGCGGGCTTGCAGCGCTTGCCATCGATAAAGTGATTCATTCAGCGCGAGTGATCTCAGAGATCAACTTTAAAGTAACAGGAAGTATGAACGACCCTGTAGTGAAAGAAATAGATCGTAAGAGCCGTGAAGTGACATTACCGCAAGCAGCGCAAAGCCAACCGCAGTCTTCTAGCCAATTAAAGTTAAAAGATGCCGCATCTTCAGCGAGTTTAGATACCAATGAAGGCTAATAATCAGCCACAGGTTGTGGCAGTACAAATGTGCTCAAGCATGAATGCTGAGCAAAACCTCGCTTTTCTGGCGGATACATTATTAAAGCTACCTGCAACTCGCCCATTGCTTGTGTGTTTACCTGAGAGCTTTTTGATCTTTAGTAAGCAAAGCCAAGCAAGCTATCAATTAGGTCACCAAAGCGAGACTTATAAAGCGAAACTTGCCGATTTATGTAAGCAACATGATATTTGGTTAGCGGCTGGTACACTGCCTGTGTCGCAGCAAAATGGTAAGTATCTAGCGGCCTCGTTTTTATTTAACAACCAAGGTGATGTGGTTGCGCAATACAACAAAATTCACTTATTTGATGTGGATGTTGCCGATACTACGCGCAGTTACCGAGAGTCTGATGCGACAGAAGCCGGCAAGGATATTGTGGTGGTTGATTCGCCATTTGGTAAAATTGGCTTAGCAGTATGTTATGATCTACGTTTTAGTGGCTTATTCACTGCCATGCAGCGTCAAGGAGCTGAGCTTATTTTAGTGCCTAGTGCCTTTACCACAGTCACCGGTGCTGCTCATTGGCATATTTTATTAGCTGCGCGCGCAATCGAAACACAATGCTATGTGGTTGCTGCAGCGCAGTGGGGCGAGCACGAAAATGGCCGCCACACTTATGGCCACAGCATAATTATTTCACCATGGGGAGAAACGCTCAGTGAGCTTGCCTCTGGTACCGGGTTTATCAGCCATGGGCTTGATTTAAACCGCTTGAATACAATTCGCCAAGACATGCCTGTGCAGTCTCAGCAACGATTTAGAGAGCATTTATTATGAACACGGTTGAACAGCATTTATTACATGACAGCCAACTAACGAGAGAAGAATTAGAAAAAACGCTCGCTTTTATTCATCAACATCAAGTTGATTATGCCGACCTGTATTTTCAATCGAGTCACCACGAATCTTGGGTACTTGAAGATGGCTTAGTGAAAGAAGGATCATACAACGTTGAGCGTGGTGTGGGTGTGCGTGCTGTTAGTGGTGAAAAAACTGGTTTTTCATACTCAGATGCGATTAACCTTGAAGCGTTAAATAAAGCCGCAACTGCAGCACGCAGCATTGCCAATGCTGGCGAAAACAAAACGATTCAGGTGTTCAGTGATGTAGCTGCTAAACAGCAGTATGCGCCGCATCAACCAATTCAAAGCATGAGCAACGATGACAAAGTAAGCCTGCTTCGTGAACTAGAAAACTATATTCGTGAATTAGCGCCGGATGCTGAGCAAGTGATCAGCTCAATGTCGGCGGTTTATGAAGAAGTGTTAATTGCTGCAAGTGATGGCACCTTTGCAACCGACATTCGCCCGCTTATTCGCTTAAACTGTTCTGTGTTACTTGAAAAGAACGGTCGCCGTGAGCGCGGTGGTGCAGGGGGCGGTGCGCGTTTAGATTATGGCTATTTTAAAGAATTAGTCGATGGCAAACCGCGTTGGATGGAATACGCCGAAGAAGCTGTTCGCCAAGCAAAAGTAAACCTTGAAGCAATTGATGCACCTGCTGGCAGCATGGAAGTTGTGCTAGGCGCAGGTTGGCCGGGTGTGTTACTACATGAAGCAGTAGGCCATGGCCTAGAAGGTGACTTTAACCGTAAAGGCGCATCGGCGTTTAGCGGTAAAGTAGGTCAAAAGGTGGCATCTGAGCTGTGTACAGTCGTGGATGATGGCACTATTGCTGATCGCCGTGGTTCATTAAACGTGGATGACGAAGGGACACCAGCTGCGTATAACGTGCTTATTGAAAACGGTATTCTAAAAGGATACATGCAAGATAAGCTAAATGCCCGTTTGATGGGTGTTAACCCTACTGGTAATGCACGCCGCGAATCGTATGCTCACTTACCTATGCCGCGTATGACCAATACGTATATGTTAGGTGGCGAGCACAGCCAAGCCGATATCATCAGCTCGGTGAAAAAAGGTATCTTCGCGCCTAACTTCGGTGGTGGCCAAGTGGATATTACGTCAGGTAAGTTTGTATTTAGCGCCTCTGAAGCTTACTTAATTGAAAACGGTAAAATCACCCAACCTATTAAAGGCGCTACACTGATTGGCAATGGCCCAGAAGTGATGCAGCAAATTTCGATGGTAGGTAATGACTTAGCCCTTGATAAAGGCGTTGGCGTATGTGGTAAAGATGGCCAAAGCGTACCTGTTGGTGTGGGTCAGCCAAGCCTTAAAATTGATAACCTTACTGTGGGTGGTACGGCTTAAAAGACTCCATCACATGGCAGGTTAAACTCTTAACCTGCCTCATTTATCTTCGCTTTCTGTTTACACAAAAACTTACACAAATTTTGTATCAATAAAGGTACTTTTGTCGTTAACTTAATTGTGTGAGCTAACCTATTGCTTACAGCAAAAATAAAAATAGCATTATAGGATCAAGATATGAAAGCAATTCCAATTGTACTTGCACTTGCTATGCTGGCAGGCTGTGCATCACAGGCCGTAGTTGATGGGGCTGAAAATGAAATCTACGCTGAGCATGAGTGTCTAGGTGGTGAACTCGAAACCGATTACAGCTATACGATTTTTAGCACCGATGATGACGACAGCAAAAAGGCTGAGGTTAAATCGACCTGTCATCCAGTAAAAACCGAAAGTGAATTCGAGCGCGATTTACGTAATGGTGGTTAACCATTCGTTTAAAGTGGCTTAATTACTTAATTAAGCCACTTTAAATACTAACAAAACGCTAAAAAGTAATAAGCATCCATATACCTGCAGCTATCATAAATAAGTTCTCACTCAGTGAGATAAAGCCGAGCGGCACATTACTGTCGCCACCAACACAGGCGCATTTCAGCTCTCGTTTATCGATATACACAGCTTTAATAACCGATACAGCACCTATGCCACCAATAAATAGTGAAAAGGGTGCTACAGCTAAGGCGGGTAATTCAGCCACCATACCAATCGCTACATACGCCTCGATAAAGGGATAGACATAGGCATAGGGCACAATGCGCATCGCCAATAAGTCATAGGTAATAAATGAGTTAGAAAAGCTGTATAAATCTTGGAGCTTTTGTATCGCTAGTACCGCCATTGATAATGCAATGAACAGCATCAGGTTCTGCACAGAGAATAAAGCCTCACCGCTGGCATATGTAAAACCGCAGCTCAGTAGCATAGCCACAGCAAAAATGGCTAAAACTGGGGTATAACTGGTACCTTGTTGGCCAGCCTCGGGCAGATTAAAAAAGTCGCGCAACTCATCGTAACCACCAATACGTTTATCATTGATAAAGGTTTGCGGTGTGGTTTTTACATCATGCTGCTGTTTGAATTCGTCGGTTTGCTCACGATTGGTTAAGTGACGATCATCAACATTGTAACCATTACGCTCTAATAAATCTTTTGATTTTAAACCGAATGGGCAAATATGCTCATCGGTTACCATGCGATATAAAATTGCAGACTTAGACACAGTGCCTCCTTGTAAAAATGCCTTGTTTACTGCGTAATAATTGCTTAATTACACAGTAAATAAGGGCAAATTGTTGCTATAACTGGTTACTTTATTAACAGTTACAAGGTTTGTGCCAGCACTGTTTATTGCTTCTAATAGCCTATACTCTCCCTTATAGCTGTACTTTCAAGTAAGTTAGTTAATGGCAATTTTTACCTGAATAAGTTAGAATTATTAGTATCACAGGAGGGGTTATGGCTACCAAAACAGCTAAGACAAGCAATCAGCAAAAGACTAAGTTTACGCCAGATATGGATAACTTTAAGGTCAGTTTAAGCTATGAAGGTCTAACGCTGAAAACTAATAGTGAAGGCAAAAGTATTGCTGAATTGAAGCGTAAATATGCGCGATAAATACGGGGTAGCTCAAGATAAATATTGCTACCCTGCCTCTGATGTATTAATTAATCTATTAGGTATTCGAGAATCGGATATATTAGATCAAGCCGAAGCTGAGTTTACCGCTGAACGCTATAGAACCTATGACTCCCCCCAACAACCTCTCTCTAAGTTCTCACTTGAGCATTTAAAACACCTTCATCATCACTTATTCCAAGATTTATATGTGTGGGCAGGTCAAATTAGGGATGTTGACATCTCAAAGGGTAATACCCGCTTTTGTACTTGGACGCGTATTGAGCCTGAAGCTAACAAATTATTTCGAACCCTTCCGGCAATATCGAATTGTCAGAATAATGATGAACTAATTGAAAAAGTGGCAGATTTGTTTTGTGAGCTTAATTTACTTCATCCATTCCGTGAAGGTAACGGCAGAGTACTACGTTTCTTTTTTGAAGAAATGTTATATAGCATCGGCTATAAGATTTCGTGGCCTCCAATCTCTCAGCAAGAGTGGATTGATGCGAATATTGCAGGTGTTAATTTAAACCTAGATTTGCTTAAACATATTTTTAGTCAAGCTATTTCTGAGCTTTGATAGTGTACTGAAATCATTGCCAAATTTACCCAATAAAAAACCTTGTGGCAGCACCACAAGGTTTTAAAATTGACTCGCAACTCGCAACTCGCAACTCGCAACTCGCAACTCGCAACTCGCAACTCGCAACTCGCAACTCGCAACGCAAGCTTATCTCATAGTTACCGAGTACTGTTACACGTAGAATCTGGAAGGTTTCTGTAAAGCCTTTAGTTATAAGGACTATGCGTGTTTTCCAGAAAAATAGCAGATCCCCACAATTTTTCCCGAAAAAACAAATCGCCTATCGTATTTTCCAGATTTTATAGGGGGCGGCTTCACGTCCTAGTAAGCTGGATACTTAATCATTTTTCTTGAAGTGATAGACTTTAATCTCATCACCTTGGACTCTCATTGATGATATCAAATTATGTTGTAAACAGATCAGCAGTAGTGCATACACTTCTGGTGTATACTCGCAAGCTTTTTTGCTAAGTGACCACTCTGTGCCTATGGTCTCTTCAATCAAGACTTTGATTCGACTCTTATGATGACTAGCTTGGCCTATCAGGAGGCTCAGCTTTTCATTAAGCTCTAAAGGCACATTTTTCAACAGTGATAATATTTGGCTTTCCTCCAGTTCATAGGTTCTGCGAACTCCTATCTCATCAAGGTGTTTTTGAATGTTATGTCCATTGTCTTTTTTGATAAGCCCAGAAAGTGGTTTATCAATTAAAATGCTTTGGCTTAAAAGGTGAAACCAATACTCTTTAGGAGTGGAACTACCTAAATAAGATTTCCAGCCTAGCAAAACCTTATCTCTAAACTGTTCATCAAGTAACGGCAAAATATTTGAAAAGTCATCAGAATCAATTTTAAAGTCGTTTTCATCGATTAGTTCGGGGAATTGCTTAACTAATTGATATGCAGCATCAGTGTGCCCATTGAGCTTAAAATTATTAAACAACTCAAGAGATGGTTTTATATGTCTAACATCAATCATGGAGATTACATGTTCTTGACTAAGCTCAAGTAATTCATCGTTTGAGAAATGGATGTTCAAATGATGAATGTAGTTTGCAAAGACTTTTGTACTAGCTATATGCTCTAGCAGTATACTTTTAAGCAAAGTTTTACATTCTTGACTGCAATTAGCATCTTCAGCTAACAGAAGTTGTTGGCAATTTTTATCTTCTAAAACGGACAACACAATTTGTGTTTCTGGCTTTTCTTTAATTTTGAGTAGCTCCTCAATTACAGTCCAACTAATTAGTATCTTGTTGGCAGAAATTAAAGCAGCCCAATACTCCGTAGGTACGGCCTCCAATGTTTTGAGTTGGAACTTGACGGGAGTTAGTGCATCAATAATTAGGTTCTGACCTAAGTCAGAACCTAATATTTCTAGAATAAACGAGTTGGGGACGTTCTCGATGTAGCCCTGTTTTACTAGTTCGACGAACTTGCTGAAATTCTTGTTTGCAAATGACTCGATGCTTTTAAACTGAGTTATCAATTCAAATGAGACAGGTAACTCAATTTTCCTTTCTAAATATACGCTTAATGCCGATGTGAGAGTGTCGGAAGTGAACTCAACGATGCCTGCTTCAACAGCACTTTTAACTAATTCTCTGAGATGAGGAGCTTCATCAAGGCTGCTTATTAGTATACCTGCCTCTTTAAAAGAGCTGATAATTCTCTGGTGGTGGTTTTGACGAGAAAGAGCTTCGAGTAAACATGCTTCTGACCCTAAGTGATTTTGCAGGTAAGAAATCTCGTCATCATCTTCAGCGTAACAGGTTAAATCAGATAGTAATTCGCACCCTTCTAGGGATGAGAGCTCAGATATACTACTAGTAATATCTGAGATTACTGAATCCCAAAGAACTTCTTCCCAGTTAGGGATTGTTTGCCGAAGCTTATAGAGGCGTGTTGCACATGAAGGGTGGTCGATAAATTGGAATTGTTTTAATTTTTCCAGAAAAGTCCCATGACTATCAGATTTTAATAGGAATTGGAGTAGACCGTAGTTAAATGCCGCTGGTGAAGACGCGTCACCGTTGCTTAGAAATGACATGATCTCTGAATAGTTACTTGACTCATACATTGGATCAAACTCTTGTCGATCTCTTAGTGCTTGTAAAAATTCAAAGTCCCTACCTGTCAGTTTTCCTTCTAAAACGTGATTTAAATAAAGGCCATAGTGCTCATCTATAAGGCCATCCCGCAGCAACATTTTTAATACAGGCATACCTTCTGGTACCCAATCTTCCTGAGGGTTACACTCCATTGCTTCCGACAAAGACCAGGTGATTGAGCGAGTTACTGATAGCTTACTTTTTAACTCATACATCTCTCTTATACGTTGCTTTGTTCTATCCTTGTCTTTTGTGCGAATGCTATGAAGCCTTTTCCTTAGCTCATCAGCCGAGAGATGAGGGTCTTTAAAGTCTTTACTAGATGCAAATTGGCTGTTTGTTTTCGACCCTCTTATAAACCTTATTGGTGCCTGGTTGTGAGTTAACTTTTTCGACAGCAAACTTACTAAGTCATCAATCCCAATTTCTTCGACTGAACTACCATAGATAGTCAATATTTTATCTACGTTGAGTTCTTTGCTCAGTCGTCCAAGCACTATCAAAAAATAATCTTGTTCATTATTTAGTAGTTCGTTAGCTGCATCTTGATCTTCTTGTAGCAAAGTGTCATAGCGATCGGATAACTCTTTATCTCTTTGCTGTCGGATTCGTTCTTTGACCTGAACAGCATGGTCGATAGCACTAATATCGTTGGTGTATAGTTTGGCAAAGTCGTTGCTATATAGGTTTTTATAAACGATGAAGGACAGTAGTCGTTCATAATTATTTCCACCGTTTTGTGCGTTAAGAATGGTTTTATATGCATAAAACTCGTTGACAATATTCCTCAGCACTCTCATGTCTGGTACCGCCACCGAAACTTTTCTAATAACTCCCTCTAATTGCTCGGCCAAAATAGAGTCTGGGAAAAGCCCTTTAAATCTTTCGTAAGCGTTAAACGGGGACATTACGGGTATAAGTGGAATGATTGCATCGAAGAACTTGGTCCTATCACACCCTTGGAAAATATCATCACGGACTGCGTAAATAAAGCGAACAGGGTTATCTATTCTTGCACTTTGATTGACTATTTTATTTAGTTCTTTCAAGCTTTCAAAAACTTGCGGAATATTAAACCTATCTAGATCCTCTATAACAACGATATCGGATTTAGTTGCGATAAAGAACCTTAATAGTTCTTCAAGGTGTAAACTAAAGGAAATACTCTCTTGGGCAATCGGCTTAAAATCAAAACTACCACCTTTTGGATTGACGCTAGTCAGCCTATTTTTAGATAAATATCGAAATACATCAGTAAGAACGCACACTGGCACCGCTAACAAGTAGCTAAATATGCCTATCTTCCATATCGGTACATTATTACTAAGCAATCCATCTTTGATCCACTGGAGAAGGTCTCCCTTGCCTGATAGAAGGCAATATCCAGCTAGCACTCCCCAAAAAATAAGTACAATAGCTTGAATGTATGATAATAGCTCATCCCTTTTTCGGTAAACTGGAAAGCTAAATTTTGATCCAAGACTCTCCAGACCTGAATGTTGGTATAGAAGCTGTCTCGCTATGGCCTGTTCTAACTCTTTTACTTCTTTGTTACCTTCACTACTTTTGCTTTCCTCGGAGTTTGTTGGGGGAAGATAAGTTCCTAAGGAGATAAATTTGGTTTTTAGATGGGGCCTACTTTTAAAGTATGTGCCCAGCAATGTCGATTTACCACTACCGTATGGGCCTGTTATTGCTATTTCTTTTACGTTTTCAGAGCAATCAGTTATAAAGTAGTCTAGCTGCTTGAAGTAATGTTTATAGTCTTTAGGGAGAGTGGTAATTACAGGCGCTAGATGTAGCATTTCATTGTGATTATCATCAAATGAGTTTAGTGAAGTACTCAGTCGCCCTAAAACATTTTGTAAAAATGAGATGACCATTTTTACAATAAACATCTTCACTCGATCCATGTATATACGCTCTTTTTATAATTCATTCCTCAACATAGCATGTAGGTGAATATTGTGCAGCCTTATAGCGTTCAACGTAACTGTTACTGTTTGTCAATTGGGAAGCAGTTTAGAACCTGGCATATGAATTAGTGGTTATGTTATTGAGAAATTACCTAGGCGAACCTAGTGGTTAATGGGCTCATGAGACTGAACTTACTAATTTGGTGAGGTCTTTTGTTTGTTTTCCAATTCACTTAGTAACTTAGTTTTTTCTTGTTCAGTTAACAGTTCAAATAAAATAACAAACTTGGCCATTTCATCGCTTTCGCAAAAGAAGTAGTTTAGCGGAACACCCAGCTCTTCAGCTATTCGTTTTAATGTTTGCAGATCAGGTGTATGCCTGCCTTTTTCGTAATGATTCATACGCCCACTCGCAGAGCCTGGCTCCAGGCCAATTCTAATTCCCAAATCTCGTTGAGAAATATTTGCTCTTGTCCTAGCTTCTTTAAGCCGAATTGGGAGGGGGTTAATAAAATCCAAAGGTAAATCATAATAAAAAGCTGGTACTTAGATTCTCTAAGCTTTACTCTATCATGTATACTTAGGAATCCTAAGCTTTGATCGGGGAATATGAAAGTGAGTAAAACTTACTCAAGTGAATTTAAGTTATTGGCGACAAAAAGAGTACTGTCCGAGGGAGAGCGAGTAGCTGATGTAGCGAAAGACTTGGAGATAGGCCAAAGCACGTTATATGCTTGGATCAAAGCGGCTAAACAAGATGATAGCTTAAACGGTAGCTTGGTCGTTAAATCATTAAAACAGCGCCTCGAAGAAGTGTCAAAAGAGCGTGATATCCTTATCAAGGCTGCGTCAATATTTGCCAAAGAGCTGTACTGAACTGAGATTATTGTTTAAGTTTCTGACTACTAGATAATTATAAACTTATTTCTTGGGTTGCCTTAACTCATTTGAATATACCTCCTCTAACCTTGCAACCAGCTCCACATGCCGTGTAGGCGAATCTCCTGCTATTTAGAGTAACTATCTGCTTTTTATTTCGTGTGCCGCACAAAGCGGCTGCACTCGCTAAGTGGGTATATCCTTGATACTAAAAATTAACACTTGTAGAACAAGGCAGGATTGTTTAACAATGAGTAGATAACATTAATTCGAGCTCAATTTGACAGTACTAAAAGCTAAGTCACTAAATAAATGTGAATTAGCCTGTCTCGCTCATGAGTGCATAACGGCACTAATTTAAGGATATTTGCATGATAGAAATGTTGATGGATCACAAAGAGTGGATTTTTAGTGGTATTGGTGTAGTTCTCTTGGCGTGGCTCGCAAAACTGAATGTAAAGGCAATACTAAAAGTTCTCATAAAGGTCATAGTTAAAACTTATAGCAATGTGATTAGTCTTTTTTATCTGGAAAGTCACACTGCAAATAATATGAACATTGATCTGCGTCCAAGACATAAACCTTACGAGTTATGGCTGGATGGGTTGCCCAAGTTTAAACTTTGGTTGCGAGGTGCAAACTTCAATCCGTTTGATATCACGATAAAGCAAATAACTATTGAGTTTAACTATGGCGGTGTGGATGTTAAGTGTGACAACTTCATACATAGGTGAATAGTCCCTAGTCCCTAGATTATCTTTTAACGATGTTATTCTTGTTGAAGGTAATTTGACCGCTGAACAAGCGGACCATATAGCAGGTTTGGAAAATGGGCAAAGTTGCCATGTAAGCATTAAAGCCGTTTTAAAAACTCCCACCAAAGAAATCACTTATGAGCATAACTATATAGACGGTATAGAGCCGGCTCTTGTAAATGCTAATGGCCGTAAAGATAAAGTGCGGAAAAATCTACGCTTGCAGAAGTTGAAAGTGTGATAGTGCAGCTAATCATCGGAGAAATTGCGCCATGGAAGAGTTAATACAGAAACTAGCGACAATAGATGAGTTGGAAACTTGGAAGCTACATTGCCAAGGATATAGTGCTCAAGATAAGAAAGTGGCATTCCAAACAGCTCAACCTCTGTGGGTAAAACGAAAAGCCTCTGAGGGGACGCTATATTTACACCCTGAGGTGATTGGCCAGCTTCGCGATCAAAACTGGATTCCGAATGATCTGCAACTGCGTATGATATGGGCAAGTGTCTTAGCGTCAGCAGAAGGTTTTGACAGTAAAGTTCGTTTTAGATCAATTAAAGCTAGTCTGCGAAAAAGATATGGGCATGATTGGTGGGAAGATGTTTATTATCGGCAAAGGTCTGCATTTGCTGCCAAAGAGCGTATTCGTAGACAATCAGCTGAAAATGGTTTTGCAATTAATACGCTGATTGCCAATACTCATTTATTTAATGGAGCAATGAAAGATCAGGTCAAAGCAGCGTTGAGCATGATACCAAAGAGTTAAAATTACATGGCAAGCAAAAAGCTCTAATTCAACACTCTGGAAAGTACTTTTAACTGAACAAGTTTTAACTTAATTTGTCAGATTCGCTAAATAGGAATTTATCAAATCAGAGCCTGTTCAGCACCAGGAGTGGATCAGCAGCGTAACTCGTTTCTGCCCCAAGACGTGTTAACGTAATTACTCTATAGGTCGGCTTTGAGCGATAATCGGTCATTGATACTGGCTAAATATCGTCGTTAATAGATTGGTTAAACTGCTCTTTGCGCATATATTCATGAAAATGAGCGCCGAGCGCATATTGTTCTATTTAACTTTTCTTTAAAGTTTTAGAAAACTTAGTGATAGTAATACCTTAGGTTATTTGTTAAAACTATATAATGTAGAAAAATGAGCGTAGCGTCGGCAGAAATATGCGCGATGAGCGCACTATTAAATTGTTATGTGTAATGGAGTAGATGGCATGGAGTTTCAGACGATCCCAATAATGCGGATTTTCGATGAAGATAAAGCAAAAGAGTTTTACCTTGGCTTTCTCGGTATGGAACTAGATTGGGAGCATCGTTTTGAGGATGGTTACCCAATTTACATGCAAGTTTCGCTTGGCGATTTTGTTTTACATCTGAGTGAACACTCTGGTGACTGCACACCGGGCAGCAAGGTCTTCGTTAATGTAAGCAATCTTGATCAACTTTTCGCACAAGTTACTGCAAAGCCTTACAAATACAACAAACCAAGCATTGAAGATGCCCCTTGGGGTGCAAGGTGTTTTACCGTAACAGATCCGTTTTCAAACAGGATATTGTTTAATGAATCAGCAGACACATAACAATCAAATTTTATCGCCAGCAAAAAGCGCTGGCTGCGACGTCAACCCGCTGCGCGGCTTTCCGCGCTAAATTTGGGCGTTATGTGCTCTAAGGTATCTCATGCTCTCAATCACCAGTGAAGATAAAGAGAATCAACTTAAAAGTTATTGTCAGCATTGGCTGAGCTTATTAGCCACAAATCAATTTGAAGACGCAGAAAAGCTCATTGATATAAACAATAACTATGGTGTTGTATGGGCAGAATCTGAACTCAAAGACGCTGTGCATGATTACTTTGGTAGCGATGCCCCTGTGAGTTTTCAAAACGAAAATATAGCGAATTGTTACCCTGAGTTTTTAGAAACCGATTCAGGCTCATTGATCTTCGGCTTTTATTTACCCGCCAATGGCGAGATAACCGACCTAACTGTTGAATTTGAGTTTGTACCAATTGGGAACAACAATTATGCTGCAACAATCAACGATGTTCATGTTCTGTAGCATGTACGCACATAACAAGCGCCAGCACATCGCGCCTGCGGCGCTGGACTCGCAACAAGTTGCTCGCCCGTGTGGCGGGCGTTAGCTTTGCGGAGGCTTTATTGACATTTTAATATTAGTTATCGCCTCAGTATTATTCTTTGTTTTGGTTATAAAGTTGGAATCAATGATTCCCATCAACTTTTTGGACAAAGCAGAAAGAACGTTTAACGACCTAGGTGCAAACGTGCAGGTAAGAACAAATTCTTACTCTCGTTTTTATAACACCAAAGGACGATTGGTAAAAAAGTCGGATATAGCAAAAATCCAAAAAGCGGGTTGTCTTACACTTTTTACATTATCGGATAACGCAATCGATATTACGGTGCATCCAGCTAATAAAGATACTGTGTTTGAAAAAGCTAAAAGTATATTTAAAGAGGCTCAAGTTGTTGAAATTGATATACAAAGCTAACAAACCAATTATTCCGACCTCAACTCGCTGCGCTCTTTTCGTCGGCATATTGGGGCGTTATGTTGGAGCAGCATATTGATCGCTCGTATTAAGACAATCAGTTTTGGGGTATTAGTAGCTGCATTAATCATTACGATCACGTTGATGGTAGCCGATGTTGAATTTTATGGGCTCCTCAGTGTTTACGTATTTATGGTTTTATGGAGTTTACACAAGATATTTTTGTGGCTCATCGGTGATGAGTTTGGCATCGCCGTTCAGGTGAAAATTAAGAAAGACGCACCAAAAGCAATTCGTTTCCTTGGGCTGTTATTTGTCTGCTTTGTTTTTTATTTCGTAGCTAAGGGGCTTATCAAGCATGTTTCAACATAACAAGTTGCTTAATTTCGTTCCGGCCACAAACAGCATGGCCTCCACTGGACTGCCTACGCTGCGCTGCGGCAGCCAATTAGCAAAGCGTTAGCACTGTCCACTTATGGCACAGAGCCGACCTTCGGCTCTAACTCGTTTTTGTCCAAAAACGAGTTTATACACCATCTGCTTCTCACTGTTCGTAACTGCCTGTCAGATGAAGTCCAAACTTATTCATCGAAACTTGAAGATTAGATTAACTACTACAAATTAAAAGCAATGAAATTCTTCTTCAAAAGTTAAATTAAGTTTTATTCGATTTATTTAGCTGAATAATATTTTCTCTATTCAAATAAATTAATTTTTCTTTGACAGTTTTCAACTCAACTTCTAGCTTTTCATTATCTGACCTCGACTGCTTCAATTGCTCAGCTTGTTGTCTTATTAAATCATTGAACTGATGGTGTTCAGCGGCTAATTGTTGAATTGTGTGTTTTAGTTTCGTATTTTCATCTCGGTATTTTTCTTTTAATCTCTTTTCATTCGCTGCTTTAAATTTTAGGCCATCATTGATGTATTTAGTTTCTTTCTCCTCTATGTTTGAGCTTTTATGATTACTTATCAGTTTCCTTAGATCTGAAGTAAATTTTTCATAGTAATAGCAAGTACCGTTTCCTAAGTTTGCTTCTTCTTCAACAGCCCTTATACTTAGTTTTTTATGTTTGGAAATACGTTTGGGCTCTTTTGCTAAGATTCGCTGAAGTGCAGCCTCTAATCGAATGAGTGTATTCTCACTTTTACTCATAGTTGTACTACTTCTATAGGGTGTGTGTATGGCTCAAATGCAATGTTGAAATCTGTCATGATGGACTCTGCTGCACGGATTTGGATAATAGAGTGAGCATAAACTGAAGGTGATACATCTCCTTTATCCTTAAGATATGACGTGAATTTGTTGTGTATATCCTGCCAGTTTCTAGCTTGATTCTCGTCTATAATACTGCCCCCAGTTTTACAATTAATACAGAATGCAGGATTTATCACTCCATCCATGTCGCAATTATATCCATTTTTGCAATACGCAGTCATAGTCCCATGCAATGACAGTGTCCCTTTTTTTACAGCAGCGTATATTACATCCCAGGAACTATATATATAGGGGATATCTTCTCGCATATCCATAATTGCTTTACCATGGCTTCCAGATAAAGGTGAGTTACCATGAACCATAGAGAAAAATTTATTTGTGGTTTCTTCTAATTTTGTATTTTCCAGCAATTGCTGAAAGTCATTATCTATTTCTAAATCACTTAGCCTGCTAGCTATGCCTCCAACTGAATACCACTCTGTCATTTGAAGATAGGTATGCTTGAATTGTTGTTGTAAGGAACTGCAACTGCCCAAACGGTGTTTTATCGTATATAGTGCTAAAGAGCGTCTAAATTGATGTGGTTTTAAAGGCCAGCTTTTACTTAATATGCATAACTTATTTATATTGTCTAATGCATTTGGATTTGATTTCACCAACTCTACAAGATCTTCTTTTTTTATAACAGTCCCATAGGTTTCTGAAAAAAGTTGTAATCGATCAGGCCACTTGGATATAACTACAGGTAACTTAGATCGAGCTGTTCTATTTAACCACAGGTATTCACTTTCTTTCTGCAAGCCCTTTTCTAATAGCTCTTTTCGCCAATATTTTGTGAAACAACTCATAAGCTCAATTGCTTTTTGAGTAATTGGTGCGGTTACCCATGTTGTATCCTTTTCACCAAGCTTAAAAGTTTTTGAGCGTATAAAATGAAACTTTTGTCCATTAATATCATCACAGTAATAGCTGTCAGGTTTAAGTGCGCTTAGCTCTGAATCGCGCATACCTGAAAAAGCTCCACAACATATGTAACAGGCTGTTGTTATGCGACCATATAATTTTTTCCATTTTGGGACACTTTTTAAGTCTTTAAAAAGTGTCATGGAGGAATATCTAGATAAAATATCTGAGGTCTTGAAAGGTGTTACCTTACTTATTTCTTGAGCTTGCATATGATTCAATTTTGAGCTCTTTTCCTGTTTATCTAAAAACTTCCAAATACCAAGTTCTTTTTTTTGATTTACGATTTCTTTTCCAGCCAAATAATTTTCTTGCAGTTCTTTCTCAATAGTTGCTAGTAAATCCCTATGTGGATAAAAGTCTTCAACTAATTCAATTGCTTTTGCGTAAAGTTCATCTGCTATTCTTTCGGGGATAGATAATGTTTGCTGAGGGGATTTATTACTGAGTTTTAGAGCATGTTCGTAAGGTTTAGATAGCGATATAGGTAGGTCTAGATTTAACCATGATTGAAGCCGTATAATACTATTTATACCTGAAAAAACATGTTCTAAGGTGCGTTGAGCTAAGTCTTTATTTATTAGGTAGGTATCTAATTTTTGTGAGACTACTTTATTATTCAATTCAGAAATAGAGTTGTAGTTATTTTCATTTAAGAATATATATACTTTTTTTAGTGCGCTGAGTCGATTTACCAGTGTTTGGATTTTTACATGATTACTTCTAGTACTATTTTTATAAAAAATCCAGCCATATACAATTAACTTCAATTCTAATGTTAATTTTTCTGAGGAATTAATAAAACTAAAATCAAAGTTGGTTTTTTGTGACACTTGGAAGTCAGAAGCGTAAACGCCCATATACCATATATCGTCTTTAAAGAAGCTAATAGCTCTACCTTCTTCATCTCTACTTATTAAACACTTATCCAGTGCTACCCAGTCTTCTTTGTTTTTTAGCTCAATTACATTTGTGAACTCAACAGGGGAACCTTTGAAAGTATTATTAGAATTTTTAATTAAAGGGTGCATTAGAACCTCCAATTTGGAGTACATCTAATGTACTCCAGAGGGGGTGCCTACCAATGTTGTTTAATTTATTTTCGGCACCTATTAATATTTTTTTTGAAATTTTAGGAAGGATAGCTTCTTCTATATAATTTAAAGTTGAGGAGAAATTTTGGTTAAAATGTTTTGCATTTAGATGCAGATATATACTTTCCTCAATACACTCTTTGAAAGATAGAAGGCACCAAATATCTTCAACTGATTGAACAATTACATGATGCTCGCATCCAAAGCATCCTAACAAATCAGCACATGCTAACTTATTCTCATTAAAACCTTGGGAGTGAACTTGTCTATTATATTTTTTTGATTGTTCTCCAAATGGGTCTGAGCAATACGTTCCATGTGCTGATAATTTAATTTTTGGAGACATTTTTTCAATGTAATTTTCATAAGTAAGAACAGTCAAACCAAGGTTAGCTTTCGCCATTTCAGTTGTTGTTTTACTTTTAGCTTGCTCGGCTCTTATGTATGACGCTTCCTGCATCATTTTACTATTATCAAACTTATTCCCTTTGGAGTAATGACGTTTAATTGTGTCAGGGCTGTTGTTTAGCAATAAGGCAGTTTCAATTTCGTTACCATTAATTAGAGATATTTGACTGCCCGTTGCTCTAAATCTGGAATTGCTCAATCTAAGCTCTACTCCTTTAGCGTCAAACATGGGAAAGTGTTTTCGTAAAAATAAGTTATTAAAATCACGTAAAAATGCTCCACTCATTGGAGCGGTTTTACTTGCCCAGCAAGCCTGAATTAATGGTGCATTATCCGATTTATCAATTAGTTTAGAAACTGACAACAATGTATTAAAGAACTCCATGCAATATTTGGGAATATCAATATGATGTTCACCAATTTCTATATGAATAGTTTTGAATGCACGACGTTTAAAAGCAGGCATGGTATACCACTTGTCCTTTTCGTAGCTTATGTCTTTTGGTCTCTTGATATTATAAAGTTGGGTTGCATTGGTGTAGGTGTAATACGACATAAGAAATGTAGCAACAGCCATCATTTTGTTAATGGCTAAGTAAACAAGAACTGTTTTACCTTTCCATTTAAAATCCATTGGTGAAGTTCCTTTATTAGCCGCAATATATATTTTTGGAGCTAATAAAAACTGCGCTGAAATTTGCTTAAAAAAAGCTCTTAGAAAAGGAAGTAATTTCTTTAGATCTGAGTCAGAGTAGGCTTCATATGACTCGTGATCATTATTGGAGATAATCATTATAGAATCAAACCAGTTTATAGATGCGTCACCATATTCTAGCGAAGATAAAACTACCTTTAGACTTGAGGTGATAGTGATATAAGATCCGCTCTTAATTAATCCTTTTCGATAACGTTCGTAAGTATAGTTACAGTACTCAACTGTAGTCTGCTTTCGAATTGGATATTTTCTGTTAAAGTCGCACCATTTCAAATATGCTAAAAATCGTCCAAATAAATTTGATATGGTCGCATCTGATTTTTCTAAAGAGAGATACTCAAAGGTTCTTCGTAGCTCGTATACAAAATTATCGCGATTTGCATATTTAATACCTTTACCTGACTTTATTTTATGAGGCATAGGAATACCTAGAAACCGAATTCTATTGTAGTCCAAATAGTGAGGACTATTTGAACCACTTAAAACCGTGTTACATAGCTCCGGCCGCCAGTCATAATTATTATTAATCATTATTATAAGGTACCTTCTACTGCTTCATGCATTATCTTATCTAGTAGAACAAACTTATTTCTAATAGCGTTTTTCTGCTTTAAGTATCTGACATATTTCATTGTAGTGGCTTCGTCATTGTGTCCCATCCAAGACATTAAACAGTCGAGAGATTCACTGACATTGAGGCCAGCATTAAGGAGATCATTGAGTCTATATGTAGCGTATGTACTCCTTAAATCATGGAAGGTGTAATTAAAATCTCGATATGTTTTTTTTACTTCCTTTCTGAGGTTAGACCACCTTGCACTTATTGTCGCTTTTTTTGTAGGATTTCCATATTGACTAATAAATAATGGTTCAAATCTACTTTTATCTTTGAGCTTACTTGCTTTTCTTAAGCGTCTCTCACTGATAGAATAGTTTTTTAATTTTGACAGTAGTAATGCAGATACTTCGATTTTTCGTTGTTTTTTGAACTTAGTTTCAACACCTGTAGAGGCTCCCAATATGACCTCAAATCGACTATGGCTAGTCGTGGTGGGAATTGCACTATTTAGTGCTTCCATAGTAAAACCACTTGCTTCACTTATTCGTAAACCACTTGAAACGGCTAATAAGCATATTAATTGAAACTCAATTGACTCTTTTTTTAATTGGCTAGAAAAGCTTATAAGAGCCTCTTCAGTTAGAGGTTTTAGGCTATTTTCAGGCTTTTTTGGGACACGTATTTTAAGGTCTGCTGATTGGACTATAAATTTAGGTCTGAGATACGCTAATTTATCTGTTCTTATAACACTAACAAATTCAATTACAAACGGAGCTGTTTTCTCATCAGGT
The DNA here is from genome assembly GCF_051235485.1 of Pseudoalteromonas nanhaiensis. Classification (NCBI taxonomy): domain Bacteria; kingdom Pseudomonadati; phylum Pseudomonadota; class Gammaproteobacteria; order Alteromonadales; family Pseudoalteromonadaceae; genus Pseudoalteromonas; species Pseudoalteromonas nanhaiensis. The sequence continues at coordinate 159,048 of NZ_JBPNYQ010000001.1, forward strand.
ATATCTATTACTAATTCTTCTATTGCCCATATGTAAAATTGAATCACATGCTTAAGATAGTGATTGGCTGTGGAGTAGGAGAGCAGTCCTTTATCGACTTTATTTAATAAAAAGTGTTTAAATAAGTAGGTAGGTTTCAGCCTTTTTAAAGGAGGGAACTGATCCCAATGCAAAGAGTTATCTTCCAAGAAAGACCAGTATAATAATAGGGCTCTTGAATATGAACTTAGATCTTTAAGTTTTTCGATAGTAACTAGATCAAAAAACCAACTATTTACAACAGAAACAAATTTCCCATCTGAGTTATATAGAGTTGGTAATTGCCCTAAGCTATTTGATTTCAAATCCTCTACTTCTTGATCCCATTCTATGAAAACATCAGCTGAGTTAATAAGCTGAGCCATATTATGTATCCAAAAAAGCCAACTGTATTAGAAAGTATAGTTGGCTTGTAAAATTTTACAGAATTTAAAAAGGTGTTTATGTATCTTTTCTACATTAACCTGTCATGGTAACAAACTCTTCAGAACCCGTTGGGTGAATAGCCACAACAGCATCGAAGTCTGCTTTGGTTGCGCCCATCTTCATTGCAACTGCAAAGCCTTGGATCATTTCATCAACAGTAAAGCCAATGCCGTGTAAGCCAACAACTTTTTCGTTATCACCTGCACACACGAGCATCATATTACACGCTTGGCGGTGCTGAGTAACAGCTGTGTACATCGCTGCAAAGCTTGATTTATAAACCTTTACGTTTTCAGCACCATATTGCGAAATCGCTTCTTGCTCTGTTAAACCAATGGTACCGATTGGTGGGTGGCTGAATACCACCGTTGGTACTAGCTCGTAGTCCATTTTTAAATCATCAGGCAATTCTTTATTGAATAAGCGCTCTGATAAAATACGACCTGCTTTAACGGCTACTGGCGTAAGTTCGATACCGTTTTCGATGATATCGCCAACTGCATATACATTTTTAGCTGTGGTGTTTTGAAACTCGTCTACTTTTACATAGCCGCTTTCGTTCACTTCAACACCAGCTGCTGCAAGGTTGATCTTGTCTGTTGTTGGTGTACGGCCAATTGCCCAAATAACTTCATCAACGTTTTGGCTGTGACCATTTTCAAAGTGAATTGTTAGGCTACCGTCGTTTTCTTTAACCACTTCTTTAGGTGTGCACTCAGTGTGAAGAGTTGGGCCTTCTTTTGCCATAATATCGACAAGGGTATCAACAATGTATGGGTCAAAAGTACGTAGTGGTTTGTTTTTACGAACAAATAAATGTGTTTCTGTACCTAGGCTATGAAGAACACCCGCAATTTCAACAGCAATATAACCTGCGCCAACAACTGCAACACGTTTAGGTTGTTCATTTAGCTCAAAGAAACCGTTCGAATCAATACCAAGCTCAGCACCTGGGATATTAGGAATAGTAGGGCGACCACCAACAGCTACAAGGATATGATCAGCAGTGTATAGCTCACCGTTCACTTCAACTGTTTTACTATCAACAAATTTAGCAAAGCCATTAATAACCGTTACGCCGTTACTTGCTAAGTATTTATTGTAACCTTGGTGAATTCGGCCAATATACGCTTCGCGGCTTTCTACTAATTTAGCCCAGCTAAAGCTTTTAAGCTCAACATCAAAGCCATAGTCTGGTGCGTATGCATTAATTGCTTCAGCAACTTGTGCGCCGTGCCACATTACTTTCTTTGGAACACAACCCACGTTTACACAAGTACCACCCATGTGTTTTGCTTCAATAAGAGCGACTTTTGCGCCACGCATTGCAGCACGGTTTGCAGAGGCAATACCGCCACTACCACCACCAATAGCAATGTAATCAAAATGCTGAGCCATAGTTTGTCCTCAAAAATAGATAAATTTTTATTAATTAATCGATTTATTAATAAGTTGATAATAGCATAATAAAGACCAAGGTTAAGCCCCTTGTATTTCATCAATTCGCCCCAACTTCAAAATCATCTTCGCATAAAATTTGAGAACGAAAATGACAATTGCAGAAAATAACCCACTCATTGGTTTAGAAGGGCTTCCGCCGTTTTCTAAAATTAAACCAGCGCATGTCGTGCCAGCGTTAAAAGCAGCCATTGCTGAGTGCCGCACTAAAATAGACGAGGTACTGGCGACTAAATCGTACACATGGAATGACTTGGTACTGCCGCTAGAAGAAGCTGATGACAAGTTATCACGTTTATTTTCACCGGTATCACATATGAACTCTGTCGTTAACAACGATGAGTTACGTGAAGCTTATGAGCAATGTTTGCCATTGTTATCTGAGTACTCAACCTTTGTAGGTCAGCATCAAGGCTTATATGATGCTTACAATGCACTTCATAATAGTGATGAATTTAAAACACTTACTACTGCCCAGCAAAAAACCATTACCAATGCACTGCGTGATTTTGAATTGTCGGGTATTGCTTTAAAACCTGAGCAGCAAAAGCGTTATGGCGAAATCAGTGCACGTTTATCTGAACTGGCTTCTAAGTTTGGTAACAATGTAATGGATGCCACACTCGCTTGGCAAAAGCATATTACTGATGAAAGTGAACTTGAGGGGTTACCTGAGTCTGCGTTAGCACTTGGCGCTGATACTGCAAAAAGTAAAGGGCTAGATGGCTGGGTATTCACGTTAGATTTTCCATCTTACTTACCCATTATGACCTACGCAGATAACCGCGAGTTACGTGAAGAGTTTTACACTGCGTTTGTAACACGTGCCTCTGATCAAGGCCCCAATGCGGGTGAGTTTGATAACTCAGCTATTATGACTGAAGAGCTTGCACTGCGTCATGAACTTGCTGAGTTACTTGGCTTTAACAGCTACGCTGACATGTCACTGGCGACTAAAATGGCCGAAACGCCAGAGCAAGTTTTCTCATTCTTAGAAGATTTAGCCGATAAGTCTAAACCCCAAGCTGAGCAAGAACTTGCTGAGTTAACGGCTTATGCCAAAGATAAGCACGGTGTGACTGAACTTGCTGCCTGGGACTACGCTTACTACGGCGAAAAACTTAAGCAAGAGAAATATGCTATTTCTGATGAAGTACTGCGCCCTTATTTTCCTGCCGATAAGGTATTAAGTGGCTTATTCACTACAGTAAATCGTTTATTTGGTATTAGTGTTAAAGAAGTCACTGACTTTGATACCTACCACCCAGATGTACGTTTTTTCGAAATTTACGATAGTAGTAATACTTTACGTGGTCGTTTTTATTTAGATTTATACGCTCGCGATCGCAAGCGTGGCGGCGCGTGGATGGACGACTGTATGGGTCGTAAAGTACGTGCAAACGGCGAATTACAAACCCCAGTTGCGTATTTAGTGTGTAACTTTAATAAAGCAGTTGGCGATAAGCCTGCGCTGTTCACTCATAATGAAGTGACAACCTTATTCCATGAGTTTGGTCATGGTATTCACCATATGTTGACCCAAGTTGATGCTGCGCCGGTTGCGGGTATTAATGGTGTTGCATGGGATGCAGTTGAGTTACCAAGTCAGTTCCTTGAAAACTGGTGCTACGAAGAAGAAGCGCTGAACTTTATTTCGGGTCATTACGAAACTGATGAGCCTTTACCAAAAGAGTTATTAGATAAACTCCTTGCGGCGAAGAACTTCCAATCAGGTATGCAAATGTTACGTCAGCTAGAGTTTTCGTTGTTTGATTTTACAATCCACCACGATTATAAAGCGGGTGAACCATGTAATATTCAAGCAACTTTAGATGCTGTTCGTAGCAAAACCGCGGTTGTTAAAGCGCCAGCGTTTAATCGTTTCCAACATGGCTTTAGCCATATTTTTGCGGGTGGTTATAGCGCAGGTTACTACTCTTACAAGTGGGCTGAAGTACTTTCGGCCGATGCATTCTCTAAATTTGAAGAAGAAGGCATCTTTAACCCTGCCACGGGCGAAGCTTTCCTAAAGAACATTTTAGAGAAAGGGGGCAGTGAAGAGCCAATGGAGCTGTTTAAAAAGTTCCGAGGGCGCGAGCCTAAAGTTGATGCATTGCTTAGACACAGTGGCATTGCAGCATAAAGAATATAAAAATATAAAAGCGCCGTAAGGCGCTTTTTTTATTAATATTTCTTCGCAAAATCACACGCTCGTACTATCCTTCTAAAAAAGAGTATATAGGAATTAAGCATGTCTAAACTGGTATTAGCCATTGATGATGATAAATACGTGCATCATGTGATCGAAGAATCGCTCGCGGGCTTTTGCACACTGCTCCATGCTAAAAATGGTGATGAAGGGTTAAGACAAGCAATAAAACATAATCCAGACATAATATTGCTCGATATAGAGATGCCCGGAAAAACTGGGTTTGAGGTTTGTAATGAGTTAAAAGCAAACCCTGAAACCAAAGATATTCCAGTGATGTTTTTGTCAGGTAAATCAGACTTACCAGACCGTGTTAAAGGGTATAACGCAGGTGCTGCTGACTACATTGTAAAACCATTTAATGCCGAAGAGCTTATGGCACGTATTCGCGTGTTATATCAGTATCGCCAACACTCGAAAAAGCTTAAAAGTGATGTTGAGCGAGCGCAGATCACTGCCGAAATTGCGATGACAGATTCAGGTGATATGGGGCGCATCATGCGTTACGTCGGGCAAAGCTATCATGCACATGATATTAAAGCCTTATCTGAGTATATGTTCGAATTTTTTAACCCCATGGAGCTCGATGTTGTTTTGGCGTTTTGGTATCAAGATGTTGGCGTGTTTTGTAGTGCTAAAGGTGGCGTATGCCCACTTGAGCAAGAGTTATTAGAACAACACCGTGAGTCAAATCGCTTTGTTGACTTTAGTCATCGCACCATCATTAACTACCCAAAAGTATCGATGCTAGTTAAAAACATGCCCTTGGATGATGCACAGCTTTATGGCCGCTACAAAGATTTGTTTCCGCATATTTTGGAAGTGACTAATGCGAAAGTGCAAGATATGGAAATAAACGAACGAGCATTGACGCAGGCAAACCAAATAGGCAATGCTTTTAACGAGCTCTCTGAACAAATGCATCAAAACAGTGACTCTCGAGAGCATGCCGTTAAACAGCTAACAGTTCAGCTTGCTGAATTGAACCAATTAGTCGAACATAATGAGCAGTTAAATAGCAGCGATGTGGCTTTGTATTTACAGCAATTGCAGCAAACTCAGCAGTTATTTTCCTCTTTAAACGACGATTTAACTCACATTAAACATCAGCTTAATCATATTATCGAATCGCGTAGTGAGTTATTGGTAAACTTACAAAAAATGGCTGAGCCTAGTCATACTGAAGATATCACTTCACAAACGGATATCGAGCTATTTTAAGCCATGCTATACTGGCGCCGAATAAAATAGCTCGGAGTTATACGTGGTAATTCATTGTCCTTTTAAAGAAATGCGTCCTTATTTAGATGCCATAGAGCAACGTTTTGGTTTAGCCAAGTGGGCTGAGCTTAATGCGGGCTTTTCGCTTCATTATGACGATCAGGGCTTGAGTTTGAAAAAAAAGGATGAGCCAAAACTTGGCGCTATCCATGTAGACTTTGTCACGGGGGCTGCCGCACATCGACGTAAGTTCGGTGGTGGTAAAGGCCAAGCTATCGCCAAAGCGGTGGGTTTAAATAAAGGAGCTACGCCCGTGGTGCTTGATGCCACCGCAGGCCTTGGCCGCGACGGCTTTGTTTTGGCATCACTTGGCTGTAAAGTCATACTGCATGAGCGTCACCCTGTGGTTGCCGCGCTATTATTTGATGGCTTAGAACGCGCCTATAACGATGCAGAAATTGGCTCATGGATGAAAGAAAACATGAGCCTAGTATTTGGTTCTAGCCATACTTTATTGGCTCAGTGTAACGAAGTACCTGATGTTGTGTACTTAGATCCTATGTTTCCCCACCGAGAAAAGTCAGCCCTAGTTAAAAAAGAAATGCGGGTATTCCAAGAACTTGTTGGGGCTGATAGTGATGCCGACGATTTACTAGAGTTTGCTTATCCACTTGCAAGCAAACGAGTCGTGGTTAAGCGACCCGATTATGCGCCATTTTTGAATGACAAAACCCCTAGTATGCAAATCAAAACCAAGAAGAATCGCTTTGATGTATATGTAAAAGCAGCAATGGTTTGAGTCTAGTATTTTTGGATGTGTTTGATTTTTACGTATGGTTATTTATGGTGGTTTTTCATTAAACTGTCATAAAAGGTTAATATTCTATGCGCGTAACGTTACTTGGGAATATCGTTTATGCGCGTGTCATCATTTACTCGGCTACTAGCCGTTTTACTTACTCTTGCCAGTATTTTATTAGCTGCCACTCTGTTTTGGTCAAGCCAAACATTAATAGGAATAGAGCAGCAAGATAACGCTTATAACAAGCTTAAAAACACCATCATAATTGATTTAAAAAGTTACCTAGATGACTATTTAGAACAAGGTGACAGCCAGTACTTAACTAAAGCCTCAGCACTGATTAGTGAGATTAAAGCACAGCAATTAGCTGGACTTCCCAATGAGTTAGCAGCAACACTGAATACGCAACTCACTGAATTAGACAAAGACATTAATGGTAAGTACCGCGCTTTGGGCAAGTTGTCTGGTAACGAAATGGCTTTACTTGATAACTCGATAAGACAAATGGCCGGTTCTGCCTCATCGTTAATTGGTTATGCTAAGAAAGCAGAGCCGCAAACAGCGCTTGCACTTGAGTATTACCAACTTGCCGCTGACTATTACAGCGAAGTCACATCACTTGCTTTGTATACTTATAAGTTGGTTCTTAACTATGATCAAGATACTAAAAGCAGCCTTACGCAAACAGTTACAACACTGAACACACTCGCAGATAAAATCGACAGCCTTGATAACCTAGGTGTTATGAGTGAAGTTGAAGAAGATGCGTTGTTTTTTGGTGAAGAAGCTGAAGACTTAGCTGGCGACATTAAAGCTGAACTAAGTAGCTGGCCTAAACGTTTTCCCCGTGATTTGGCATCTACTCTTGAACAAGCTGAGCAACGTCAAACGGGTATGCAAGCATTACGCGAACAAATCGGTGCGTTATCTGTAACCGTGCTCGGTGCTGAGCAAAAGCTAAAAGACGAACAAAGCAATCTTAAACAGCAAGTATTTATGGTGTTTTGTGTCGCTATTGGCATGCTTGTAGTGTTGGCGGGTGGTGTGTATTTTGTGCAGCGTAACCAAGTGCTTAATCCACTGCGTCAATTGCGTGATGGTTTTGCCTTCTTGATTGAAAGTAATGAACTTAAAAATATTGAGAGTAAAAACCCGAAAACCGAGGTAGGTGAAATTGCCAGTTACTTTAATCAATTAATAGAGCGTCAACGTGGTGAGGCAGAAGAGCGAGCACAAATGCTTAAGGTTATTAATGACTTTATGCTAGAAATGAGCGAGCACTTACATACCATAGCCCAGCAAACCGATGCCAGCCATTCTCAGGTAGAGCAAAACCAAGATTTACTGAGCGATATTCAACATATAGGTGAGCAAGTAAATAACATTAATAGCCAAGTCGCTGATAATGCTAAACAGACTTTTAATGCGATGGAGCAGAGCCTTGGTTTTGCCGACAGTATGTTAACGGCGAGCTCTCACACAGAGCAGCGAGTTGAACAAGGCCTTGAGAGTTTAAAAGAATTACTAAAAGGGGTCGATGATGTTGGTCAAGTCATTGAAGTAATTAAAAACATTGCTGAACAAACCAACTTATTGGCGTTAAATGCGGCGATTGAATCGGCGCGTGCTGGTGAGCATGGTCGGGGTTTTGCGGTAGTCGCCGACGAAGTACGAAAGCTGGCTAGACAAACACAAGGCTCGCTTGATGATATTAACAACCAACTTAACCGCTTGAGTGAAAACTCAACTATGGTATCAGAGCAAATTAGTGCACTGGCTAATGATGCTGAGCTGCAAACACAAAATGCTCAAGAACTTAAACGTAACTCAGAAGGTGTAGCCGGCAACGCGCAAGATGCCAATAAAGTAGCATTTGATGCTATGGAGCTGGCTAAACAGCAAAATGCCTTACTCGAAAACTTTAGCCAATCAATGCAAAGCATGAAAGGGCAGGTAGGTGAGTCAAACTCATTAGTTAGTGATATTCAGCATCGCCTACAAGAGCAAATGCATACCATTAAAACCAGCTTAGGTTTATAACTCTTCAAAGGGCGAGCAATGTAGTGCATTGTTTGCCTTTAAATCATGCGGTATTCAATTTTTTGGGTATATACTCTGTATTCTTATTTTCTTTCAAGGAATCACGATGATCGAACAAGGCCAAACTTTACCTGCGGCAACCCTTAGCGAATTAACCAGTGAAGGCATGCAAACTTTATCAACTGAGGCACTATTTGCCGATAAAAAAGTGGTGCTATTTGCTGTGCCAGGTGCATTTACACCAACCTGCTCAAACGCTCACTTACCAGAGTTTATTACTTTAGCTGATAAAATCACCGCAAAAGGCGTTGATGCAATTTACTGTGTATCTGTAAACGATGCATTTGTAATGAAAGCATGGGGTGAAGCTCATAATGCTGAGCACATTCATATGCTTGCTGATGGTGATGCAAGTTTTACCAAAGCACTTGGTTTAGATAAAGACACAGCTGGCTTTGGTGGTGTACGTTCAAAGCGTTATGCGATGATTGTTGAAAACCAAACGGTAACAGGTCTGTTTGTTGAACAAGACAAAGAGTTTGTAGTAAGCCGCGCTGAAGCTGTGCTCGAAAAGCTTTAATAGCAATTCGTTTTATTGATATAAGTACAAAAAAGCCGGACGTGAGTCCGGCTAAAAGTCCCTGGGGGTAAGGGGAGATCAACTATTAAGGTTGATACTGTGCATCCAATGTCAGACCTGAGAAGGTTTTATATGCATTTAAGCTTAAATGCCAAGTACCTGCTTGTGGGTTACTGAATGTACATGTTTCTGCGTTACCGTTTTTGTACGGACGACAGTCATAGCTTGAAGTAGTTGGTTGGCTACCAAACTTAACAAATAAATCAGCATCGCCAGAACCACCAGACGTTGTTACTGTGAAGCTTGCCATACCTGCTGGCACGTCAATCGTGTAGTGTTTCCATTGACCTGCACTTGCAGAAATATCAGTCACTGTACCACCACCAGCTTGCGGTGCACCTGTGCCAGTACCTGAAGTTGTTAAATCGCCCACTAAGCTAACACCTGAATAAGCAGAGTAGCCGTTAAGCATGACATGATAAGTACCCGCAGTTGGGTTATCGATAGAACATACTTCGTTATTACCGCCTTCATACGGACGACAATCATAGGCTGATGTTGTTGGTGCGCTACCGGCACGAACGTAAAGGTCAGCATCACCTGTTCCACCACTCATAGTGAAAGTTACATTCGTTGCGCCTGCTGGTACTTCCATTGTATAGAATGTTTGGCTGCTAGCTGAACCACTTAAACCAGTGACTGCTTGGCCATCTTCTAACACGTTACCTGTTGGTGGTGGCGGTGTTGTGCCTGATGCTGCTGCAACAGCGGCTGCCGCATCAACAATACCTGTACCACAGCTAGTACATGTTGCTGGGAATGAACGCGTTGTTGATTTTAAGATGTTTTCGATTTCATCTGGTGTTGCTGATGGTTTCGCTTGTTTAATTAGCGCCGCTACACCCGCAACATGAGGTGCCGCCATCGACGTACCTTGCGAGTAGTGGTATGAATCGCTGCTTGGGCCAGTAGAACCTGAGTTGTGTGTTGATAAAACACCTTCAGAGTCATTAGCAAAGCTTTGTGCGCCACCTGGTGCTGCAACATCGATGTTGCTACCATAGTTTGAGTAGTAAGCACGACCACCGTCACGACCTACAGATGCAACGTTTACAACGCCATTACAGTTACCAGGGTTGTAGTTCGCAGAGTTATCGTTATCGTTACCTGCAGCAATTACGATCACAGAACCGTTGTTACGAGCTTGGTTAATGGCACTTTGCGTTGTTGAGCTACATGAGCCGCTACCACCTAAGCTCATGTTGATAACATCAGCAGGATTAGCATTCGCTGGTACGCCTGATACAGAACCACCTGAAGCCCAGATAATACCGTCAGCGATATCAGACGTTAAACCACCACATTTACCAAGTACACGAACAGGAACTACTTTCGCATCGTATGCAACACCAGCAACACCCTCTCCATTGTTAGTCACTGCTGCAACCGTACCTGCAACGTGAGTACCGTGCCAGCTAGAGCTTTGTGCACTGTGTGTGTAACCACATTCGTTAGCGCTGATTGCATCACCCGGATCGCGTGCATCGCTATCACGACCACCGCCGTCATTTGCTACAGACAGATTAGAGATCATGTCGTAACCCGGTAAAATATTGGCATTAAGGTCAACATGCGGACGGTAACCTGTATCGAGTACCGCTACAACTACACCACTACCTGTTGCTGTGTCCCAAGCGGTAGGTAGGTTTAAACCACCCGCTTGCTCGTAGTAGTGCCATTGGTCGTTATAACGAGGGTCGTTAGGTGTTGCGAATGGCTTTAACATTTGGTCGATTTCGATGTATTCAACATTACCTGTTGCAACCATCTCTTGCATGAACTCTTGCGCTTCTTCAGCAGAAAGTTTTTTATCAGCACGCATTACGTGGTGATTACTCATCGCCATAGCACGAACATATTGGGCTTTTACTTTGCCTTTTTTACTGGTGAAGTTTTTAACAAAGCCTTGAGCTTTTTTGTTCATCATAGTTGGCGATTGTTCTGCTGCCGACATCGTCATCATTTCATCACTGTTGTTTTTATACTTAATGATGAACTGCGTACCAAAGCCGTCTTGACCTTGTAGTTTTGCTGCCGTTTCCTGCATCGATGGTGTCATAAGTTGGTTTGGAGTCGCCATTGCTGCCGTCGTCCCAAACAACGCAGTCAAGCTCAGTGCAATTGCGCACTTTTTCAAGTTGTTGTTAGTTGTCATAATGATCCCTAGATTGTTATGTTAATCTCCACGATATTTTTCGCGAAGGGGGACAAAGGTAAAATAAATGTAAATTAAGTTAAAATATCGTTTTATTATGTTTGTCTCTATTTTGGTTATAACTAAATGTATAGATGGCTAAATGGTGCTTTTTTCGTGTGTTTTTCGTTCTTTTCTAATTAAAAAGTTTTAATTTTTAGATTTTGAGTTTTTACTTTATTTCGTTTTTTGGTTTTATCTTTTTTGTAAAAACACCTCACAGTTAACACCTCACGTAAAATAACTTGTTATAATCAGCTAAATTTTTTTAGTGAGTATGAGTAATGACCCAAGTAGATGTAATTGTGATAGGCGCTGGCGCTGCAGGTTTGATGTGTGCTGCACAAGCAGGCTACCGTGGTCGCAATGTTACTGTGCTTGATATGGGCAAAAAGCCGGGCCGTAAAATATTAATTAGCGGCGGCGGACGTTGTAACTTCACCAATGAAAATGCAAGCCCAGACAACTACTTGTGTGGTAATCCTCACTTTGTAAAATCGTGTTTAAGCCGATACACCCAGCATGACTTTATAGAGCTGGTGGACCGTCACGGCTTGGCCTATCACCATAAAACGCTGGGCCAGTTATTTTGTGATAACAGCGCACAAGATATCGTCGACATTCTTTTAACTGAGTGTGAGTGGGCGGGTGTTAACATAGCGCTGCGTAACGAAGTACTCAGCGTGACAAAAACCGATGCGGGCTATGAAGTTATTACTGAGCAAGACAGCTATCAATGTGAGTCGTTAGTTGTCGCATCGGGCGGATTAACCATGCCTAAGCTCGGTGCATCACCAATTGGTTATAAAATTGCAGAGCAATTTGGTTTAACAGTGCTACCAACCATGGCGGCATTAGTGCCATTTACGTTACACCAGCATGATAAAGATCGCTTTGATGGGTTATCGGGGATCAGCATTCCTTGTCTGGTTACCAGTGAAGATGGCACCCAGTTTAAAGAAAACATCTTGTTTACTCATCGCGGCCTTTCGGGCCCAGCGATTTTGCAAATCAGCTCATTCTGGCGTGCAGGGCAAACGGTGTATATTAACTTGTTACCAGAGCTTGATTTAAAACAGCAGTTCGAAGATTGGCGTCAAAGCCAAGGTCAAAAGTCATTAAAAAATACCCTTGCGACAATTTTACCAAAACGCTTTGTTGAAATGCTGCACGACAGCAAAGCAATTCCTGATTGCAATGTAAATCAACTAACCCATGCACAAATCGACTCGCTACATGATTACATTCACAATTGGCAAATTAAACCCAACGGCACAGAGGGTTATAGAACAGCCGAAGTAACGCTTGGCGGTGTAGACACCGACGAGTTAAGCTCAAAAACCTTTGAAGCTAAAAAATCACCGGGCCTTTATTTCATCGGCGAAGTCACCGACGTAACCGGCTGGTTAGGCGGCTACAACTTCCAATACGCCTGGAGCTGCGGCTTTGCAGCAGGGCAGTATTGTTGATTGAAGGTTGCTAGTTGTTAGGAGCTAGGAATTAGCTTAGCAGGTGGTTGTAGGTCGTGCTTTAGCGCGTTTTTTTATGACGCCATGAATGACTACCTACATTACTGAAATCTAAGTTTTGGCTAATAAATAATCAAAGCATAATCACAATATAGTCTCTATTTATGTTTTCATCTCAGCTCTTTCTTGCGACTCTAATAACATGCTGAACCTTTTTAATAAGCTGGCAGCTATCGTAGATAAATCTTGATGAAGGCAAAACTCTTCAAGTATGTATCTAGAATCTTTATAGCCCTGCTGAGTTCCTTTTAATGGTATGGTATTAAAAAGGAACGTTAAATATTTCTTTGATTCAGCATCTCTACCGAATAGTTGTAATTGCCAGCCGCTAGGAGCTATAAACAAATCAAAGGCTATTTTGTAGGAGAAAAACTCAAAGTCATGAACAAGACAGGATTTAGAGTATATCCATTGCCTTTTGCATTGAGGCGGTTTTTCAATTTTTTGTTGTAGCTCAACGACTTTATTATTGAGTTTGGCTAAGAATTTATTTCTTTCTCCAAGTAGTGCTTCTATTTTTTCAAAGTTATCTAGAAAAAACTGATCATTTTCGTCAATTTTCATTTTGCTTCCAGCTAGTCCTTCAATGCTATTCATAAAATCTAGTAAGTAAAAGTACCACTTGTTTTTTGTGATTTGATAATGAGACATGCGTCTTCTTATCTCAGTAAATAGTTCTTCATAAGTGACGTTTACAAAACCATCACTTGGTTGCTCTTTTTTTATACTTAATACTATTTTCACTATCTCTAGATTATTCGGTTGAGCCCATTTTTTGAGCGCATAACTGTAGTCATTTAAATCATTATTAAGATGATGGAAAATTTTATTTTCTATACCTATTAGTAAGTTGTCAGTTTCAATTAATAAGTCTAACCGCTTTTGATTGAATGTAGATTCTTCGCGACTAACTAGAACATTTTTTAGATTCCTATCCTCAATGGCAACTTTGTTAAGAATGGAACTTAGAAGTAAATCTTGTAAACCATGTTCATTGTGAGGATTAAGATAAAATGCGAGTACATTACTTGCCACATTTTCATAGTGAGGGTAGCCAGATATATCGAAAATACTCATTTCTAGCTGACTTTTTGGCAGTTCCTCAAACTCGCTGAGTAATCTTTTGAAGTCAGCAGGTGTGTAAGTAGACATAAAACTAATTCCCTTTAAATATTCTTAAAGCATTTATAGTGAGGGTCGGTTAAAAATATTGTTTTAACCTCAAACAAAGAAAATGCATGCTTAATTTTTTTTACTATGTGCTTTTTAAATAGCTTTCTATCTAAGTATATATACGTAACTAATTCGTTGAAATTATATATGACCCTGCCTCTTGGGAAGTTGTAGTAATCGCTCTCGCTCAGATAGATATCAAATTGTTCAAAGATTAAGTTTTCTTCCCATTCTTCATGGTGTAAAAAGGGACTGTCAATTAGGCCCAAGGTGTCTACTTCTAAATTAGCTGTATTAATAGCTTTATAAATTAGCGTATTTTCAACATACCAAAATATTCCCACTTTGTTTTTAATCATAAGACTCTCCTGTTAAAGCTCCCATCAAAACTCGATTTGATGGCACTTAGAACCCTTTATGGAGCTAAAATGTAGGATGTCTTATGTCATATTTATTTAAAGTTAGAGTAATATCTAATGGCAGAATAAAGGGGGCTGCATAATGAAAATAGTTATAAGGACTGTCTCGCTAAAACTTGGCGCCATAAATGGCGACCTACATAATACCGCTTACCGATTTTTTCTCCCCTAAGCCGCTACTTCAACACAATTACGGCCATTACTCTTCGCTTTATACAATGCTTTGTCGGCAATGGTGAGTGTTTCTTTTATAGTAGTTGCGGCATGGGCTACGCTGTGAACACCAATGCTCACTGTAAATTTAACTGTTTGCGTATCATCAACATTAATAATGGTTTCTTGTGCTTGTTTGCGAATTCGTTCGGCAACCTGCTTGGCATCTTCAAGGTTACAATTAAGCAGTAATACGAACTCTTCACCGCCGTAGCGACAGGCTATATCGCCTTTGCGCTGCTTTGCTGTAAGTATATTGGCAAACTCAATAATAACTTTGTCACCAATATCGTGCCCATAGGTATCGTTTATATTTTTGAAATGATCGAGATCGGCAATCAGTAAAGATAATGGCTGATTATTTGTGGCTGTTGCTGCAATTAACTCTTCACTTTTTCTATCGAAGTAGCGACGATTAAACAGGCCTGTCATTGGATCTGTGTCGACTAAGCGAGTGAGCTCTTTTTGCTGCGCTTTTACTTTTTCAAGTGTTTTAATTCGGTATGAGAGAATAAACGCCATCATTAAAGCTTCGAGTAAAATGCCTATTCCCACGCCATGACTATTGATCACGTTAGCTTCACTGATCCCTTTGTAATAAAGCACTGCCAACATATTGAAAATGACGAACATAGAGTGACCAAGTAAAAAGTATTTTGCTAGCGGGTTTCCTTTGCGCCATAGCGAAATAGATACCCCAAATGTCACCGTCATCATAAGTGCGGCTAAGCTACTAGCTGGCTTTAATGCGCCAACGATATCGAATAAGCTGTAGATAAAGTCGCCAACAAGCAACAATAATATAATTGAAAGGGCAATATGCTCTTTAGGGTAATGTTTCTTGGTCTCGAAAATGAGCATTACAAAGATCACCAAAAAGCTTGGCATACTGAGTAAGTTTGAGTTTAGTTGGAAAAGCTCTGCACTAAATACACCAAAAAAGTTTGCCGCTACACCGTAAGATAACGCCACCCATACGGTGCCTGAAATCAAGTATAGGGCGTATACGATGTTTTCGATTTTTCGGGCCGATAAATACAAGAAAAAGTTATATATCATTAGCGCAAGCATCATTCCAACGAGTAGCGCAATGTAATTACCGTTACCGACTAATGCACGTTTAGAGTGCTCTTCGTCATATATATTAAGAGTAAACCACTGGTGTGAGTAAGTTACAGATTTCACATAAAGGATTTTTTGCTGAGCTGGTGCTAAAGCAAACGAAAAAACGGCACTCCCGCCAAACATATTGGCTTTTACCCCAGATTTATCTAAATAAACATCTGTTTGATTAATGAGTTGCCCATTGTGGGTTTCGTAAAATCCCACCTCTTCTAGATGGTAAGCATCGGGGTTGTGAACAAATAAACGTAAGCTATCGCTATAGTTATTTTTGATGATTATTTTTGACCAGGTCGTTTTTGCGTTAGTACCTAAAGTGAGCTCATTTTTACTGTTAATAAAATTTTCACTTTGTATCTTAGTGAATGGAGTATTGCCTTGCTTATCGATGAAATAGCTCATGTTGAATTGCGTAAGATTAACGCTGCGCTCGTTAATAGAGATTACAGAGTTAGCCTGATCCGCATAGCTGTTTTCTGTCACAATTAAGCATAGTAAATAGAAAACAATGAGCTGTGATAAGCGTGCAATCATCCTTAATGCCTACATCTTGATATTAATAATAAAGTGTTATTTTTAACTTAAAACACAGGATTGTCGAGCGAATTTTATCCAAAATAAAAAAGCCGCTATACTTAGCGGCTTTGTTGGTTGCGAAAATATTAACGCAGGTCGAAACGATCTAGCGTCATCACTTTAGTCCATGCTGCTACGAAGTCATCAACAAACTTCTGTTTAGCATCGTCAGATGCGTACACTTCAGCAATTGAACGTAGCTCTGAATTTGAACCGAAGATTAAATCTACTGGTGTTGCTGTCCACTTAAGTTTGCCTGACTTACGGTCACGGCCTTCGTAAACACCTTCTTCAGAAGACTTAGACCACTTCGTTGACATATCTAGTAGGTTAACGAAGAAATCATTGCTTAATGTGCCTGGTTTTTTCGTGAATACACCGTGTTTAGTTTGGTCAGTATTCGCGTTAAGGGCGCGCATACCACCTAGTAGTGCAGTCATTTCTGGTACTGATAAGCTCAGTAAGTCAGCGCGCTCAACTAACATTTCAGCAGGTGATTTCCATGCTGAGCTGTAGTAGTTACGGAATGCATCTGCTGTTGGCTCAAGTACTTCGAATGATTCAACGTCAGTCATTTCTAATGACGCGTCCATACGACCTGGCTTGAATGGTACTGTGATAGAGAAACCAGCGTCGCTTGCTGCTTTTTCGATTGCAGCCGCACCACCAAGAACAATCATATCTGCTAGTGAAATTTCTTTACCGCCAGATGCTTTTTTGTTGAACTTAGTTTGGATTTTCTCAAGTTTGCTCAGTACTTTAGCTACTTCTTTCGGGTTGTTTACCGGCCAATCTTTTTGCGGAGCAAAACGAATACGTGCACCGTTTG
The DNA here is from genome assembly GCF_051235485.1 of Pseudoalteromonas nanhaiensis. Taxonomy (NCBI): domain Bacteria; kingdom Pseudomonadati; phylum Pseudomonadota; class Gammaproteobacteria; order Alteromonadales; family Pseudoalteromonadaceae; genus Pseudoalteromonas; species Pseudoalteromonas nanhaiensis. The sequence continues at coordinate 175,938 of NZ_JBPNYQ010000001.1, forward strand.
CGCCACCACGCATATCTGTGTCGCGGTAGCTTGCTGCTGATGCCCAAGCAACACGCACGAGTTCAGATACAGATAAACCAGAATCTAAGATGCTTGCTTTAAGTGACGCGATATCTTTGCTATCAACAAGTTTGTGATCAACCTCAGGGATGTAATCTTGCCAAATTAATACTTCTTCTGGCACTAAGTCACCTAGGTAACGAGCACGTGGGCCCATGTCACGGTGGTTTAGTTTGAACCATGCTTTAGCAAATGCCAGTTCGAACTCTTTCGGATCGTTTAAGAAACGCTCTGAAATCTTACGGAACTCAGGATCTGCTTTTAACGCGATATCAGTTGTGAACATGATAGGCGCATGACGCTTACCTTTAATGTGTGCATCTGGCACTAGGTTAGATGCTTGACCATTTTCAGGGATCCACTGAGTTGCGCCTGCTGGGCTCTTCGTTTTAACCCACTCAAAGCTGAACAAGTTTTGTAGGTAGTTGATTGACCAACGTGTTGGTGTCACTGTCCATGCGCCTTCAAGACCTGAAGTAACAGTATCTTCTGAATGACCTTTACCACATTTGTTTTTCCAACCTAAACCTTGCTCTTCGATAGCCGCAGCTGCTGGCTCTTTATCTAAGCAGGTCGCTTTTTTCGCACCGTGTGCTTTACCAAAGCTGTGACCACCGGCGATAAGTGCAACGATTTCTTCATCGTTCATTGCCATGCGGCCGAATGATAAACGAATGTCTTCTGCTGCGAGCAGTGGATCAGGGTTACCGTGAGGGCCTTCTGGGTTTACATAAATTAAGCCCATCTCAACTGCCGCTAATGGGCCTTTAAGTTTGCCTTTTTTGTCACGACGTTCGTCAGTTAGCATTTTGCCTTCAGGGCCCCAGTATACGTAATCTGGCTCCCAATCGTCTTCACGACCACCGGCATAACCGAAGGTTTTGAAGCCCATTGATTCAAGCGCAACGTTACCTGTTAACGCCATTAAGTCAGCCCAAGAAATGCTGCGACCGTATTTTTGTTTTACAGGCCAAAGTAAGCGACGCGCTTTATCAAGGTTCGCGTTATCAGGCCAGCTGTTTAGTGGGTCGAAACGTTGTTGACCACCGCCTGCGCCACCACGACCATCAAAAGTACGGTACGTACCTGATGCGTGCCACGCCATACGGATGAAGAATGGACCATAGTGACCGTAGTCAGCAGGCCACCAATCTTGAGAATCAGTCAATACTTTCTCAATATCGGCTTTCACTGCGTTTAGGTCTAACTTTAAAAATTCTTTTTTGTAATCAAAGTAAGGACCCATTGGGTTTGATTCTGCCCCATGGGCACGAAGTTGGCTAAGATCTAATTGCTCTGGCCACCAGAATTGGTTTGATTTGATGTCGTTTGTAGCTTGTACGCCTGTTGCCACCAATAGTGATACCGCAACAGCTACTTTAGACAAAGCTGACGTTGATTTCTTAAACATTGTGTTGTCTCCAGTTAGAAGTTGGGTGAAATATAGTTATGTTCTGATTAACTTTCCACTTACAAACTGGGGTTTAAATCGATTGATAAAATCGAAAAAACAGATTGTTTGATTGATTTTATAGAACAAAGCCAGCAAAAATGCTGGCTCTGGGGGAGGTGTGCTTTAAGCTGAAAATCAGCTTGTTGCTTATTCTTCAATAAAAGGGATGCCGTTTTTGATCCAATCAGCAGCAGGCTTGCCTTTTAAGTAATGATCAAAGTATTCCATCATGCGCACCGAGAAATCCACTTGATTAGGGAATTTCTTCAAGTGATGTGGTTCACCTTCGTATTGTAAGAAGGTGGCATCTTTACCTGCGCGACGAAGCGCTAGATAGTACTGAACCCCTTCGTGCCAAGGCACAGCGTCATCTTTGTCACCAAACATAATCAGAATAGGGGTATTCACTTTATCGGCGAAGAACACCGGTGAGTTTTCGATGTACAGCTCTGGCGCTTCGAATAAGGTTTTACCAATGCGGCTTTGCCCTGTTTCGTATTGGAATTGACGCGCAAGGCCTGATTTTAAGCGAATACCGCTATACGCACTGGTCATGTTAGATACAGGCGCACCCGATACAACCGCCTTAAACATATCTGTTTGCGTGATCATAAAGGCACTTTGATAGCCTGCCCATGAGTGACCTTGTAAACCAATTTTGTCTGGATCAGCAATGCCTAAATCAATTAACTTTTGAGTGGCATTGATCATCGTTTGGGTTGACGATTTGCCCGGATGACCAATTTCAAAACGGATATCAGGTAAGAAAATCGCATAGCCATTTGAGGTAAACATCGGGAAGTTAGGACGATGATTTAATTCCATTTTCGGGAAGTCATACATGCGTTGGCTCATATAGCGGTAGAAGTACACAACCACCGGAACCTTATCGCCTTTTTTGTAGCCCGCTGGCTTGATTAATACGCCTTGTAAATCTTCACCATCAAACCCTTTGTAACTAATAAGCTCAGGTTTTTCACCCCATGCAAAGTTGCTAATTTGTGGGTTTAGGTTGGTAACACGCTGTGGCTTTTTAAAGCTAAAGTCAGTTTGGTAGTAATCAGGGAATTGCTGATATGTTTGCGCAGTAAATAGGTATTTGTCGGCATTTTTTGCCTTTTTCACCACATCATAGCGCTTTTTACCCGATAGTACTTTGCTTACTTTATTGCTTGCTAAGTCAAGCTTGGCAATTTCAGTTTGCTTATCTTGCAGGTTGGTTGCGCTTAGCAATAATGTTTCGTCTTTGGCAAAGCCCACTTGGTCTTTATCTAGTTTAATAACACGATATTGGGTATTGGTTTCTTTACCTTGGGTTAGGCGCGTTGCCTTTTTTGTTGCGACATCAAAAGCCCAAATATCAAATTTGCTGTAAACCAGTACTTGGCTGCTGTCGTTTAACCAGCCCGCAAAACCATATCCCGGTTGAGGTGATGGGTAGTCATGCTTATCATCGGCAAAAATAGCATTAATTGCTTTAGATAAGGTCGAAACCTTGTTGTTACCTAAATCTTTTAGCTGAACTTGGCTGTCTTGGAAAAATGCTGCAAATTGGCCATTTGGCGCAAGGCTTGGTCTAAACGGATAGTCGCTGATGATAGCGGTTTGTTTACCAGTTTTAACATCCACGCTGAAGTAATCTGCGTAAAAACCGCCATACATAACACGTTCTAGGTAAGGTAGGTCTGAGTAACCTAATAGAGCTTCGCGATGAGTATTAAGCGAAACCTCTGGCATGTTTGGTGTGCTAAGCTGCACAACTTGCTGACCATTTACATGATAAACCGCTTGGTAGTGGCGCAGCTTATTGGCTTTGTTCCATTGCTGCTCTTCGCGTGGTTTTATTTCAGCGTCTTTGTTGTGCCAAACGTTTAGGCCTTTTTGGTCGCGAATGGTATCGAAATCATATAAAGAGGCTTCACCTTTGTATTCTTTTAAGGCAACTTTTGCAGCGAGTTTAGGGTGGTTTTCAAAGTATAAACGAGCGCCATCGTCAGACCATGTTAATGATGCTGTTTTGCCGATAGTCCAGCTGCTATCTGTAGAGTTAATGGTTGAAAGTGCGCCGTTTTGTAAAAGCTGTAAGCTGTGGTCGCGTCGGCGTGTATCATCATTAACGTAATTACCAACTAACAGTGCTGCGGTATTACTGTTTGGTTGCCATGCAATTTTATTTGCAACCACACCTGGCTCATCAATCAACACGCTAGTTGCAAAGCCATTATTAAGGTCAACTAACACTACTTGGTTGTCGGCCCCATCACTGTAGCTTTGGCTTGCTAATAATTGCTCGCCAGTACTGCTCATCGCATAGCTAAATACATTATTTACAGTGTGAGTGGTTTTGTCTTGTAGGTTAACAAGCACTAAATCAAAGCTTTTGTCTTTTTTGTCTGGCTTGATTTCGCTGCTGTTTTCGTCTTTTTCTTGGTCGTCTTTTTTATCTGCTTTTTCTGCTTTCTTATCGAGTCGGTAAGCAAGCCATACACCATCATCAGATAACGCGTAGTCTTTTACATCGTTAAACGTTTGTTGCTCACCATTTTTAGTATTCACTAAAACTAGGTTATTTTTTAGTTCATCTTTTTTCTTGGTGGTTTCTTTTTCAAGCAGGGTAGGTACCTGAGTAAAAGCCACCCAGTTTGCTGCTTTATTAATAGTAGGGCGAGTACCGCGTTCAACGCTGGCAAGCAGGGTGTTATTGTTTAATGTATAAACCTGACCTTGTGCATTACCGCGATACGGGTCAGCACTAAAGCTAAGAATTTGGCCATCTTCAGAAAGTTGGGTGCCTTTTGCGTATTTAAAATCAAACACGTCTTTAAATTGCAGAGCTTCTTTCGCACTAACTTGTGCACTACCAAGGCTTGTCACCAAGGCTAAGCTCAAAAGTGATAATTGCGCTTTCATTCATCTTTCTCGTTGTTTTTAAAATGATGCACCCAGTGTAGCGTTTTAAATTAACAATTCGAGTAGATACGATAAGTGGCGTGTTTGGGGAGTTGGACGGGAAAGTTTCAAGGGAAAAGTTACAAGGGGAAAGTTAGAAAGCAACTCGTTAACTTTACTCTTTCCCCTAACAACTCACTACAACCAAATCTTTTGTAACTCTGGCCATTGTTTTTCAAATTGTGCACTTGGTTTTGCTTTAAAGTCGCTGCGCACGAATTGATTCATCTTACCTTCTACGTAGGCGAGTAAGAAGTTGGCTAGGGTGGTTTCGTCTGATTGAAATGCTTTGCCTTCGCGCAGTTTACGCTCGCGTAGCACTTGCTTGAACTGAGTTTCTAGCTTTTCAAATAGGCCTTGTACACGCTCACGTAAACGCTCTTGTTCACCTTGCAAGGCATCACCGGTCAAAATGCGGGTAATACCCGGGTTTTTCTCAGCAAAGGCTAATAATAGCAGTAAAATATTGTACACACGTGTTTGGCTTTCTTTCTCATTTTCTAAAATGAGGTTAATGCGTGATAACAGGGTATCTTCAATAAACTCGATTAGGCCCTCAAACATCCGTGCTTTACTCGGAAAATGACGATACAACGCAGCTTCAGACACACCTACCTCAGCCGCTAGTTTTGCAGTTGTGATACGTTGACCTGGGCTGGTTTCTAACATTTGTGCGAGTGCTTGCAGAATCTGCTCTTTGCGATTACTTCTTTTTGTCGCAGGCATGACCATTCCTTTCTTATAATTTATTACTTGCGCTCTTAGGAGTCAGACAAGCCATTTTTTGTGCAAATGAGAGGCTTATGTTAATGTTTTATTCAGTTTCTTTCCAGCATTTTTACAAACGCTTGGCAAGCTCAGTCATCACGCTCATGGCCAAATCTTTTTTACTTCCCATCGCTAAATCTAGCTGCTCATTGTGCCAGAAAAGTGTTAAAGCATTATGATCAGAATTAAAGCCAAGGCCTTCTTTTGATACGTCATTTGCGCAGATCATATCGAGATTTTTGTTCTTTAATTTACCTTGTGCATAGCTTGCAACATCTTGGGTTTCGGCGGCAAAGCCCACTGTATAAGGACGGTTTTTGCTAAGCGCTGCAACGTTTGCGATAACATCTGGGTTTTTAACTAAGGTGAGGGTTAGTTCATCACCTTGTTTTTTCATTTTTTGCTCATGAATTGCTGCTGCACGGTAATCGGCTACTGCTGCACAGCCTATAAAGGCATCTGATTTTACGGCTAGTTGCATTGAGGCGGTGAGTAATTGCTCTGCACTTTCTATAGTAGTAAGCAGGGCATTAGCAGGTGCTTTAATTGTCACTGGGCCAGAAATTAAGTTGACCTTTGCACCTAAAGCAAGTGCAGCCTCGGCAAGGGCATAACCCATTTTGCCAGAGCTGTGATTAGAGATATAACGAACTGGGTCGAGGGCTTCTCGGGTTGGTCCTGCTGTAATAGTAATGGTTTTGCCAGCAAGTAATGGCTCTACTTCAGGTTGTGTACAAAGCGCGACTAACTCGTGAGGCTCTAACATACGGCCTGCGCCTACATCACCACAAGCCTGCTCGCCTTTACCTGGGCCCCAAATAGCCACGCCACGTTCGCGAAGTGTGGCAATATTTGCTTGTGTAGCAGGATGGGCATACATTTGCTGGTTCATGGCAGGTGCTACAGCCACTTTTGCAGGGGTGGCTAATAGAAGTGTTGTCAGTAAATCATCGGCAATACCCATTGCCATTTTCGCTAAAATATTACTGGTTGCAGGGGCAACTAAAATAAGGTCGGCCCATTTAGCAAACTCAATATGGCCCATTGCTGCTTCTGCTGCTGGGTCGAGTAATGAATCAGAAACAATTTCACCGCTTACCGCTTGCATTGTTAAAGGAGTAATAAAGTGTTTTGCCGAGTCGGTCATGACGACTTTAACTTCGCAGCCTTGATCTTTTAAACGGCGGACAAGCTCTGCACATTTATAGGCTGCAATACCACCACTCATACCTAGCAGGATTTTTTTATTTACTGATTTAGTCATTACGTGAAATTTAACTTTTGTCGATATGGGCTAACGATAGCAAATCTTTACCGATAGCATGAAGTTTTCTTTTTCATGACAGGAAAAAACTGGATTTTCTAGGTTTTATAGTACAGTTTAGTCATTGATATAGTTGTTTTAAGGATGAAGCAATGCCATTAACCGATTTACCTCTATCAGCAAGGCCTCGCGAGAAGCTACTTGCTAAAGGTGCTAAAGCACTTTCAGATGCAGAGCTATTAGCAATATTTTTACGCACAGGCGTGCCGGGCATGAATGCTATTGAGCTTGCAGAGCATTTACTCAGTATAAATAGTACATTGCAAAACTTGTTTAACGCGAGCGAACAAGAATTCTGCGCACAAAAGGGCTTAGGGGCCGCTAAGTATGTTCAGTTGCAAGCGGTACTTGAATTAAGCCGGCGCTATATGCTTGAGCAATGTAAACGCGAGGCACTATTTAATTCGCCACAAGCTGTGTACGACTACTTAACTATTCAGTTGCGTGGTTTGCAGCAAGAAGTATTTATGGTGCTGTATTTAGATAACCAAAATCAATTAATTAAAGACGAAGTGCTTTTTTACGGCACTATTAATGCAGCTTCTGTGTACCCACGCGAAGTCGTTAAAGCAGCATTACGTAATAATGCCGCGGCGCTGATTCTTGCCCATAACCACCCAAGTGGAGTAGCTGAGCCAAGTCAGGCTGATAAATTGATCACCACGAAATTGCAGCAAGCGTTAGCCTTAGTTGATATAAATGTGCTGGATCACATCATAGTGGGAGGTGAAAATTGTGTGTCGTTTGCCGAAAGAGGGCTTATATAAAGCTTGTTAGGCTATAGAGTGTGTTAAAAATGAGCAGTTTAGGGCGATTTTAGAAATTAGTTTAATTTAAATGCAGTTTTTACTTTCCCTAAGGGCATTCGATCTTTATAATTAGCCGCTATCAAATTTACACATGAGCTGATTGGATAAGATCTGTTACTTGATCTTTGCCTGTATAAGCTGTATAAAGAGCGCCCTTCGATTTATCCCGGGGCACAAATACTGGCCTAAGGGAAAATTAAGCTCGAGCGAAGTTATTGGAGATATATAGACATGTCTAAAGTATGTCAAGTTACAGGTAAGCGTCCAGCGGTTGGTAACCACCGTTCACACGCGAGAAACGCGACTAAACGTCGTTTCCTACCTAACCTACAAACTCACCGTTTTTGGGTTGAAAGTGAAAAACGTTTTGTAACACTACGCACTACTACTAAAGGTATGCGTATTATCGATAAAAAAGGCATCGACGCGGTTCTTACAGAAATCCGTGCTCGTGGCGAAAAAGTTTAAGGAACTGAATCATGCGCGATAAGATCCGTTTAGTTTCAACTGCTGGTACTGGTTTTTTCTACACTACCGACAAGAACAAGCGTAACATGCCTGAAAAAATGGAAATCAAAAAATACGATCCTAAAGCTCGTAAACACGTGATTTTCAAAGAAGCTAAAATCAAGTAATTTTAGTTTTCAGAATCTCAAAAACCCAGCCTCGGCTGGGTTTTTTGTTTTTAGCGCTTAGAAAATCTTATTAGAGCACAATAATCTAGCTTGGCTTGCTGTTTTATCTTGCTTAATTATCAATCTAAGCGTAAAATGCGCGCTCATTTCGGCTTATTAAATTTAATTCCTTGCCTTAAACCGACTGGCCGAAACGGTAGAAGGCTCTATTAACCGTAAGGAATATCCATGCGTCATTACGAAATCGTATTCATGGTTCACCCTGATCAGAGTGAGCAAGTAGCTGGTATGATCGAACGTTATACTGGTTCTATCACTGAAGCTGGTGGTACTATCCACCGCCTTGAAGACTGGGGCCGTCGTCAATTGGCTTACCCAATCGACAAGCTTCACAAAGCTCATTATGTTCTTATGAACGTTGAAGCACCTACTGAAGTAATCAGCGAGCTAGAAACTACTTTCCGCTACAACGATGCAGTGCTTCGTAACTTAGTTATGCGTACTAAAGACGCTGTAACTGAAGCATCTCCTCTTGCGAAAGAAGAGAAGAAAGAAGCACCAGCTGCTTAATCGTTTTGAGTTCAAGCATGGCGCTTGCAGTTGAGACAAAAAGATGAGCCAACCGCTTAATCCTTATATGAATCAGCTGACACTATCTGGGGTTGTATGTAAAACCCCAAAGTATAGTCAAAGCCCTGCTGGTATACCGCATTGTATTTTTGTTCTTGAACATAAATCGATGCAAGTTGAAGCAGACCTTAACCGTAATAGTTATGTCAGGCTTCAAGTTGTTGCCAGCGGCACGCTATTGCAACAACAGACTCAACAATTGCACGTTGGGCACCAAGTGCAGGTGACGGGGTTTTTAAACCGTCACGAAGGTCGAAATGGCTTAAGCCAATTGGTCTTGCATGCTCAACATATAGAAAGAATTTTTTGAGGAATTATACTCATGGCACGTTATTTCAGACGTCGTAAGTTCTGCCGCTTTAAAGCGGAAGGCGTACAACAAATCGATTATAAAGATCTAGCTACTCTTAGAAACTATGTTACAGAAAGTGGCAAAATCGTACCTAGCCGTATCACAGGTACTAGCGCTAAATATCAGCGTCAGCTAGCAACTGCTATCAAGCGTGCTCGCTACTTAGCCCTTCTTCCATACACTGACTTACATAAGTAAGCAGCGGATTAACAGTTTTTAAAAGGTGTAGAGACATGCAAGTTATTCTACTAGACAAGATCGCAAACCTAGGTGGCCTAGGTGACCAGGTTGTAGTTAAATCTGGCTTCGCACGTAACTTCCTTTTCCCAAAAGGTAAGGCAGTTCCTGCAACTAAAGCTAACATCGAAACTTTCGAAGCACGTCGTGCTGATTTAGAAGCTAAGATCGCTGAAGATCTAGCTGCTGCTCAAGCTCGCGCTGACAAGTTAGAAGCATTAGCTGAAGTTACACTAGTTTCTAAAGCTGGTGACGAAGGCAAGTTATTCGGTTCTATCGGTACTCGCGACATCGCTGAAGCTATTTCAGCTGTTGGCGTTGAAGTTGCTAAATCAGAAGTTCGTTTACCTCTAGGTACTATCCGTGAGACTGGCGAATTTGACGTAGCAATCGCAGTACACTCAGACGTAACGGCTACTATCAAAGTAATCGTTATCGCTGAAGCTTAATAGCAATATTAAGTAAAAAAGGCCGCGCTTAGGTGCGGCTTTTTTGTGCCTGAAATTTGAGTAATAGCCACTTTCTGAATTAGCCTTAAACACGCTTAATTGTAGCGTTTTGTACCGCTATCAACTCATAGGTTTACGGTAAATAGTATTAGTTTTCATATTTTAAACACCTAATAGATAATCCTATAATCTTACCTATTTTACAAACAAGCATTCTTTTTTCTTAATTTTATTCTTCTTATTAGTATAATCGGATGAATAAAGGTAAATTGGTTAAAATTGACACTGACAACGCTGTCATTTATATTGTTTTAACAAAAAAGTATTAGAGGTATTAAGATTGTTAAATGCGCTCGTGTTAAGTCGACAAGGTAAGCAACGTGGTTTTACATTAGTTGAATTACTTATTGTTGTAGCAATTATAGGTATTCTCTACAGTGTGGCATTACCCGCTTATACTGAGCATATGCAGCGCAGCCGACGCGCTGATATTCAACAAGAATTACTTCAATATAGTGCAAGTCTTGAGCGTATCTATTCGCGAAATGGTGGATATCCCAATACATTCACAACGCAAGATACTAGCTATTACTCTTTTACTTATACTGCCACCGATAAAGCTGCTGGTGCAGTGAGTGATTTTAAAAACCGTGGCTACAGTTTAAAAGCAACGCCTAATACGGGCTCTGCACAAGCGGGCGATCGCTGTGGTGAGCTTGTCGTTAACCATGATGGTAGTTACAGCGCGACAGCCAATGATTGTTGGGAGTAACTAAATTGCGTCGTTTAGTTGGTTTTACCCTAGTTGAATTATTAGTGGTGCTCGGTGTTATTGGGATTTTGGCAAGTCTTGCATTGCCATCTTTTAGCCAGCAGATTTTGCAAGATCGCGTCATTACTACCGCAAATCAACTCAACAACGTTTACAAATATGCACGCAGTGAAGCTGTAAAACGCGATAAGTCGATTCGATTAGTTGTGAGTGATAACCGCTGGGAAGTGACTTTAAATGAAGCCGGTGTTGATACTATTTTAAAAGCATTTTCTGTGACAAAAGCTGGCGTTAGCGTCAATTTGGTCTCATTAACGGTGAGTGCCAGTGGTGAGGTTGATAGACAAGCAAGTATTCGTATTCAAGATGAGCATGTTAACACCACAGACTATGTGATGTGTGTACTTAAAAGTGGGCAAAATTGGTTAGTTGAAAGTTCACAGCGAGGGTGTGCATGAAGAAACAAGCAGGTTTTTCATTACTAGAGGTCATGATTTCTGTTGTTATTGCTGGGATAGCGTTATTGGGTTTAGCTGCAGCGCAGTTGAAGTCTTTACAGTATGCGACCAATAGTTTTCATTATACGGTGTCACTTATTCAAGGCCAAAACACAATTGAGCGTTTATGGCCGCATGTGTGTGAAATTCAAAAAACCGATCCCGCTTTGTTTCAGGATGCCACTTTTAGAGAAAGCCTTAAGCCACAAGTAAACGACTACCAACTGACGATTCCGGCTTCTTACAGTAACGATATGCAAATAAATGTTGGCTGGGTTGATAAACGTATGACTGATAACGCTGAAAACCAAATTAGTTTAAACGCCAGTTTTCCCGATTTATCGGCGGCTTGCTAATGATGAAGCGTGGTAAGGGTTTTAGTTTAGTTGAGCTGATGGTTGCACTTGCAGCAGGGGCATTTTTACTTGCAGGCGTGAGTTTATCTTATTCGGCTATTAAAAGTACGATTGCGGTAAGTAAAGAACTTGAAAACGCCCAAGAAGTGATTCGCTTCACAAGTAAAGTGTTCACCCGAAGTATAAAACAAACGCAATTAACGCCAATCGTTAGTGCAGATAACAGCACGATCACAATTACGCAGCCAAGTGGCGTTATTGCCTGTGATGGCTCTATTACCACGTCTCAAGTGACAGAAATCTATCGTTTAAATGGCAACGACTTATTATGCTCGTTAAATGGTGCGGTTGCCGAACGCTTACTAACTGGTATTGAAGCATTATCGTTTAGTTTATCTGGTGACTTGGTCACGATAAGTGTCAAACCACGGGATTTACCAACTCAATTTGGTCAAGGTATCAACATCGATATTGCCTTAACGAACGCAATTTTACTCAAAGCATATGGGAATAGTCGTGTTTAATAAACAAGCTGGTTTTACGCTTTTTACGGTTCTTATTTTAACCAGCATGGCGAGTATTGTGGTGCTGAGTTCATTACGCGAAACAATTGTACAAGAGCGCTTAAGTGGTAATTTTCAGAAAAAACTAAACAGTCGTTTACTAGCCGAAAAAGGTGTTTTTGAACAAGCTAAGTTATTGCAGCAAACTATTAATCGAGAAGGTATTCTCGCGGTTGATGAGTTGATCAATAAAACAAGCGATGCCTCAGGAGTGGGCGTTATCGCTGCTGATGCCACGTTTAATGCCAGTGTAAGTAAAAATGCCGATGGTGAACTAGAAATTGCCAGTTTAGGTCAGCGTTTTGAGGGAGATGCACAAAGTAATCTAGTTGCACGTTTTGCACTGCAAGGAGCTAAAGGAAGCTCTGTATTTACTAATGCGATGGTGGGTTGTAAAGGAGTTAACTTATCGGGGAGTGGCAGTATTGATAGCTACGACTCTAGCAAAGGTAGCTATGAAGAAACAAAATCGAATGATGGCGATGTATCGACCATCGCTGGTGATTCGGATGTTGTGCTGTCTGGTCATTCACCTATAAGAGGTGATGTTAAGGCTACAGGGGTTATCTACTTAAATGGTTCATCACCGATTATAGGTAATATTCATTCAAATACCGGGGTGTATATTTCACCAGGTAGTGGTTTACGTGTTGACGGTAACGTCTACACAGGTGGGTATTATACCCATCGTGGTGGCACTGTGTCAGGTGTTGTTAGAGCCAATGGCGATGTCAAAATGCAGTGGTCAACGTTTATTACAAATAACCAAGGTGAAGCGCTGGATATTATGTATGGTGGAACAGGTGACTTTAAAGATACCTATAATAATCAGCAAAATGGTGTTCATTACAGTGATAGTAAGTTTAATGTAAACCCAAATGTTGCACCTGTTACCGTTGCAGATCCTAGTGCACCAGATTACGATCCGAGCAACCCTGACACCAACTGTGATCCACTTATACTTCCAGAGAAAATGGTCGATATTCTCGATGAGGTTACTGACTATGATGCTGTTTCGATTGGGCCAACACAGCAATTCAAGCTGAACACTCAAAAAGGTTTTTTTAGTCAAAATGGTCGACAAATTATCTTTCCGACGTTTGCGGATATTTTCTTGTTTGATTCAAATCCACAAACAAAAACAAGCGGTAGTAATAGTAAGGAATCTATATTTGCACTAGACCGATTAAAAATGACCAGTGACGGCAAAATGGAGGTCTCTGGTGGTGATGTTATTTTATTGGTTGATGGTGACTTCTCAATGGAAGGCGACACGACTCTTACAATAAAGAAAGACAGCAGTTTAACCGTGTTAATCACCGGCAAAGTGAGCATTGGTGCGGGAGCAAAAGTAATCACTGAACAAGAAGGATTAACCAGCAGTGGTCATCCTTCATTGTCATTTTATTCAACATTTAATGGCATCAATGGAGTGCAATTTAGTGGAGCTGCTAATTTATATGCTGCGATATATGCGCCCCTCACAACGGTAAAATTATCTGGTAGTGGTGAGCTATTTGGTAGCGTTCGTGGCTCAAGTATCACAGCAACAGGGGGCAGTGGTGCCCATTACGATGCAAGTTTGTTGCAGGTTAAAAATGGCACGACACCGTCATCTCCAGCTCGTATTGTGTTTTTAGGTTGGCGCTACAAAACCGCAGAAACAAGCGAAGACGAAAGCGACGCATCACCTGCAGAATAACGCAAATCCCCCAAATAAAATTGTGTAAGCTCAATTATTTGTAGCTTACACAAAAAAATTTAATTTCATTTAAACCTTTTGAATCCCCCCTTACGTCTAATACACTAAATTCACAATAATAATCATAAAGGACAACATCCAGGATGTTGATAGATGCAGAACAAGCGTTCGTCCAGCAAAGTGAGCATGCCTTGATCGAGCGGGTTAAAAGCGGTGATCAAGCTGCCTATGCAACACTTTATGAGTTGCATGTGAAGCGAGTATATAGCCTTTGTTTACGATTGCTTGCAGATAAAGAGCATGCAGAAGATGCCACGCAAGAAGTGTTTGTACAGCTTTGGCATAAAATTGCTAACTTCGATGGACGCTCACAGTTTTCGACTTGGTTACATAGTGTTACCAGCAATATTGCGATTAGCTACATTCGCAAACACAAGAGTTGGCTGCAAAAAGTCGTGAGTTTTGAACAAAGTGGTATGGATGAGCAAAGCGCTGCAGATTGCGACGGCTTTAACGGCCTCGATAAGTTAGTGCTGAGATTACCTGAACGAGCACGTATGGTCTTTGTGCTGCACGCCATTGAAGGTTATCGCCATGAAGAAATAGCGAAAATGCTAAACATGGCAGTTGGTTCAAGTAAGTCGCAATTTCACCGTGCAAGGCAGTTATTAAAAGAGTGGTATGAAAATGAGTAAGCAAGAATTTGAACAATTTTTAAATGACTCGCTTAACCAGAAGCAAGATATTAGCCCAGATAAAGATCTCTGGCCGGGTATTGAGCGAGCAATTGCTGAGCCGCAAACGCAGCAAATTGAGAAACCAACTCATGGCTGGAATAAGCTCGCGGCTGTGGCTGCTTGTTGTATTGCTGCACTGTTGACCGTACAGCTTTTTGTCGGTCAAGGTGAATCAAATAGCATGATGGCAATGAGTGATTATTTCACTAAGCAAAAGCAAGGTTTATTGGTGCAGTATCAAAATCAACCTGCATTAACCGATAATTGGCAGCAACAGCTTAAAGAGTTAGAAGAAGCAGAAAGCGCCATCAAGCAAGCACTTGAGAATGAACCTGAAAATCCAGCTTTATTACAAATGCTCTCACAGGTTTATCAGCAACAACTGGACTTAATTAACAAGGTGCATGCACCGAAGTGGCAAACGATTTAGGAGTGACAATTATGAAATTACTAGCTTTAACATTAGGATTATTGCCACTGATGGCAATGGCAGGACAAACCATTAATGAACAAATTGATGTGCCTGTAAATAAACGTATTTTTATTGAAAATCAACGGGGTGATGTACGCATTGAAGGCTGGGATAAGCCTCAACTTAAAATCGAAGGTGAGCTTGATGATAAAGCCGAAGGTTATCGTTTAGAGGTTGAAGGCAGCCGTGTTGAATTTATCGTCAAAATGCCGCGTAACTTACGTGGTTGGAATAACGGTGACGGTTCACGTTTAACCATTTACATGCCAAAAAGCAGTGAGCTTGAGTTTGCCGGTGTGAATGTAACCGTCAGTGCTAAAGAGCTTGAAGCCGGCGCTGAAATCGATACCGTCAACGGCGACATTACAGTGCAAAAAATTAGCGGCAACATGAGCTTTGAAACAGTCAATGGCGATGTAAATGCCCATGATCTTAACGGTGATATTCGCTTTGAAACAGTCAATGGTGAAATCAACGATAAAAACTCACAGGGTTCCTTACGCTTTACTGCAGTTAATGGTGATATAAAATCAAAAACAAAAGCGCAAGATGTTCGCCTTGAGAACGTAAATGGTGATATTGACTTTGCCTTTGATGCAATTAAAAAGCTACGCATAAACACGGTAAACGGTGAAGCGGAAGTTCACATCAACAAGCTGCTAGCAGATGCCAATATTCGTTTTGAATCAGTCAGTGGTGACGCCGAGTTTTACTTCCCTGCAGATGTATCGGCAAAGTTTGAAATTGAAGCTCATGCAAACGGTAAAATCGTTAATGAGCTGAGTGATGACAGAGCAACGAAGGCTAAATACGGCCCATCTAGCGACTTAGAATTTAGTATTAACGGTGGCGATGCTGATATCGAAATGGATACGATTAGCGGACGCATTGAACTTCGTAAACAGAAATAACGATTACAGTTCACTCAATTACAATATTTCACTCAATTACAATAAAGCGGGAGGACTTCCCGCTTATACCAATCGTGTTAAGTTGTTGGTCTTAAATAGCGACAGATAAATGAAGTGATAACAAGGCAGAAATTTTGACATGTAGTTACTCTACTTTAGACATTTCTAACGCAGTTAGCGCTTTATTTAGCACGCTAGAATGACCAAATATTTAAGTCGATTGGTATTAACTATTTGCACAGCCTTAGCAAGTCGATAGAATAGAGCCATTCAATTTAAGTTTTGTGAAGTTATGGCCAAACCAGATAAGCAAGTCGACACATTAAAAGTTCCTCCCCATTCAATTGAAGCTGAGCAATCTGTTTTAGGTGGTTTAATGCTTGATAATCAAGCGTTTGACCGTGTTGCTGAGTTAGTGGTTGCACAGGATTTTTATACCCGCACCCACAAGCTAATTTTTGAAGCAATGGTGAGCCTTGCTGAAAGTGGCGACCCTATCGATTTGATCACTATTTCTGAAAGCTTAGAAAAAAATAATCAGTTAAGTAGTGTCGGTGGTTTTGCCTACCTTGCCGAAATTGCCAAAAACACGCCAAGTGCAGCGAACATTGATGCTTACGCGAATATTGTTCGTGAACGTGCTGTTATCCGTGAAATGATTGGTGTTGCGAACGAAATTGCCGAAGCTGGCTTTAGCCCTGAAGGGCGTACCAGCCATGATTTGCTCGACTTTGCCGAAAGTAAAGTATTTAAAATTGCAGAGCAACGCACAAAAAGTACTGAAGGGCCGCAAAGCTTACATAGCATCTTAGAAAAAACCGTCGATAAGATTGAAGAGCTTTATCAGTCGCCGCAAGATGGTGTAACCGGTGTAAGTACAGGTTATACCGACCTTGATAAAATGACGGCAGGTATGCAGCCTTCTGACCTTATCATCGTGGCGGCACGTCCATCGATGGGTAAAACCACCTTCGCGATGAACTTAGCCGAACACGCAGCTATGACACAAGATAAGCCTGTGCTTATTTACTCACTAGAGATGCCTTCAGAGCAAATCATGATGAGGATGCTGGCATCGCTAGGTCGCATTAACCAAACTAAGGTGCGTACTGGTCAGCTTGATGATGATGACTGGGCGCGCCTGTCGTCAACCATGGGCTTGTTGATGGAAAAAGGTAAGATGTATGTTGATGATGCATCGGGCCTAACACCCACAGATGTACGCTCGCGTGCACGTCGTATTGCCCGCGACCATGGCGGTATTAGTATGATCATGGTCGACTATTTACAGTTAATGCGTGTACCAAGCTTATCTGATAACCGTACCTTAGAGATTGCTGAAATATCTCGCTCATTAAAAGCACTGGCAAAAGAACTGCAATGTCCGGTTATTGCATTATCACAGCTAAACCGTACTCTAGAGCAACGTGCCGATAAACGCCCAATCAACTCCGACTTACGTGAATCAGGCTCGATCGAGCAGGATGCCGACTTAATCATGTTTATTTACCGTGATGAAGTGTATAACGAAGACAGTGCTGAAAAAGGCGTGGCCGAAATCATCATTGGTAAGCAGCGTAACGGCCCAATCGGTAAAGTACGTTTAACGTTCCAAGGTCAATTCTCGCGTTTTGATAACTACGCGGGTCCAGCTATGGATGACGAATACTAATGCGCTTAGCCATTGCCGAAATCAACCTTCAAGCTCTTGCCCATAATTTAGCGCAAGTGAAGCGCTTTGCGCCTGGTTGCAAAGTAATGGCGGTGCTAAAAGCCAACGCCTATGGTCATGGCTTAGTAAAAATTGCCCAATACTTAAATGATGCCGACGCTTTTGCGGTAGCACGAATTGACGAAGCGTTAGCGCTACGTGCCGGTGGACTGACAAAACCGATTGTATTGCTTGAAGGTTTTTTTCATCAAGACGATCTGCCAATTTTGCTGGCGAATAACTTTCAAACCATCATTCATGATGAGAATCAGCTCACCAGCCTTGAAAATGCAATGCTTGATGCACCGATTGCATGTTGGTTAAAAATTAACACCGGCATGCATCGCTTAGGGATTGCACCATCGCAATTTGAGTCTTTTTACAGTCGCTTAAAAGCAAGTCCTAATGCCCGTGATGACATTAAATTAATGACGCATTTTTCGTGTGCCGATGACATCAATGATGAAAAGACCGCTCAGCAAATTGCTTTGTTTGATTCATTAGCTGATGGCAAAAGCGAGCAGTATTGCCTTGCAAACTCAGCTGGCATTATTGCTTGGCCAAAAGGTCATGGCGAGTGGGTACGCCCGGGGTTGATGCTCTATGGCGTATCGCCAATGCTTAATGGTGTTGGTCAACAGCACGGGCTTGAACCTGTTATGCGTTTAACGACACGCGTTATTGCGATTCGTGATGTTGAGGCTAATCAATGTGTTGGCTATGGTGGCCGTTGGTGTAGTGATAAAGCCACAAAGCTTGCCGTAGTTGCGATGGGCTATGGTGATGGTTATCCGCGTCATGCCGAGCAGGGCACACCGGTTATTATTAAGTCGCAGCGCTATGGTATTGTCGGCAGTGTGGCGATGGATATGATCACGGTCGATATTGGTGATAACCACGACAATATCAAAGTAGGAGATGAGGTGATCATGTGGGGGCCTGAGCTTCCTGTTGAAGAGATTGCCCAGTGTGCGACCACCATTCCTTACGAGTTACTGTGTAATATCACCCCGCGAGTAAGCTACGAGTATCAAGAATAACTATTCTTTAATAAAATACACGTCGCTAAAGCCCATTCGTGCGAATTCTTGATCACGAAAATTACGCACTGCTGCAGAGCCTTTTGAAGTCATTTCGACTTGCTGTTCCATCTTTAAATAATTCGTTAAATCAATGCCTTCAGCCGCAGCTATCGCATGATACATATCGCGGTATTTATCTTTAGCAAAATTAATTTCGCGCGGTTGGTTTTTAAATTTATAAGTGATGCGGCGTGCCATAATGAGTCCTCAATGTTTATCGGGGCTGATTTTACACTAAAAAATAGCCAGAGCCATGACTTGTTAGTATAAGCGAGTTACAATGCAATACTTTGAAAATACTCGGTAACGCATATGAAACTTTCAGTAGAGATCAGCAAGTATCCACTTCACCAAGATTATATTCCGTTTATTAAAGGTTTTATTGACCGTGTAAATAGTTATGAAGGTCTAAAAGTGATCACCAATACCTTATCGACACAGATTTTCGGTGATTATGATTTAGTGATGTCTGTACTTAATACTGAAATCAAACGTTCATATGAAGAGTTTGGTAAAGCTATTTTTGTTTGTAAGTTCTTACATGGTGACTTGTCGCCTAGCGAAGACTAATCTCTAAAGTAGCGCGTGTTATGGAATTTTTGAGCGAAACCTTCTCAGGCTTTACTGCCATGTCGCATTGGGAATACATTGCCGTTGCATTGTCGATGGCGTATTTACTGTTAGCGATTAAAGAAAGCCTATGGTGTTGGCCTGCCGCGTTTTTGAGCACCTTTATTTATACCGTAATGTACTGGAATGGCGCACTGTTGATGGAGTCGCTACTTAATTTTTACTATATGTATATGGCGGTATATGGTTGGGTAGTTTGGCGCCGGGGCATGAACAATAAAGATCATCTGCCAATAATTTCTTGGTCGTTGAAGCGCCATGCAGTGATTCTGCTTGCTACTTCATTAGCTTCAGTTGTTATTGGTTTTGTGATGACCAATTACACCCATGCTGATTTTGCTTATTTAGACAGTTTTACCACCTGTTTTGCTGTGGTGACAACCTACCTTGTTGCTAAGAAGGTACTGGAAAACTGGTTATACTGGATTGTGATTGATGCAGCTTCGATGTATTTGTACTTTGAAAAAGGTTATTACCCAACCTTAGTGCTTTTTGTGTTTTACACCATTATGGCAGCGTGGGGCTTTAAAACTTGGTACGAAGAATACGAGCAGCATCAGGCTAAGCCGCTTGCACAGCTATAGATGAAAACTGAGCAACAAATTCACGCGTTGTTTGCGCGTTTTGACCCCCATTTAATTATTATCTCAATCAGCCCGCTGGTTGAGGGATTAAGCAATGATAACTACTTAGTAAAAACCTCAAATAAAGATTTCTTGGTTAAGCACTATCGCGACCACTGGCCTGCAATTGGCCTTGCTGCGCAAACGCACTTTGCAAAGCAAAGCTGCTGCCCTGCACCGCTTTGGTTAGAGCAAGCAACCGATACCGCTATTTTTGAATACGTGGCAGGAAACATTGCAAGCGGGGAGTTCTGTAGTAGCTTATTGCCTGATTTAGTGAATTTACATCGTTATCCTGTGCTAACTGAGCCTATGGATATTGCCTACGAAATTAACTATTACCAGCAAACACCCCGTTACCAGCAACACGCAGAGCTAATTAAGCAATCACTGGCTTATATTGCTTCAGCACCAAAAGATATGGGCTTTTGCCATAATGATTTAGTAAAAGAAAATATCATTGTGAATGAATCAGGTATGTTTTTGATCGACTTTGAATATGCCAAAAGTAACGATGTTTATTTTGACTTAGCGGCGCTAGTGGTGAGTTTTGCACTGAATGACGAGCAGCAACTAGCATTACTTAAAAGTTACCATGCGCTTGTGTGCGACCATCACGAGTTTAACTTATCAGTTGAAAAGCTCGCGGCGTTTCATGCATTGTTTTTACTTTTATGTATTTGCTGGTATGAACAACGTGGTGCGATGGACAAAGTGGCGCCACTGCTTACACAGCTTAACCACTTCATATTAAAAGTTAAAAACTAAAGACCGCCAATTCGCTCGGCAAGCTCTTTATATTTTTTTACGTCTTCTGGATCAAACAAAGGCTCACCTTTGTCATCTTGTGATTTAGAGATCAGTAAATGTTCGCGAGCAAGGCGTTTTACACGTTCAACTTTGACACCTAAAAATTCCGCCACTTGCTCTGTAGACATTAAACTCATGATCAAATTCCCCTTATGCGGCAAAGAATGCCACCTTGTTATTAATTTTACTAAGTATACGTTAATACCTTGGTTCTGCCCGAAAGTGAAGTGTTTTAATGCAAATTGCTGAATTTATGTGCATATAGAGAGCTCGGCGCTAGCATTTAATGACAGATGCCATTATCATTGCCGGGTTGTCATGCTGATATCGCGAGTCAGTACTGGCGACGACAAATGTGCTCTCGTGGTGAAATGGATATCACGTGGCCCTCCGGAGGCTAAGTTGCAGGTTCGATCCCTGCCGAGAGCGCCATTTGCTCTTCACTTTAATATCTTCTAAGCTCGATTTACTCTTTAATAAGACTCAAAAGTAAAATGACCTATCAACCCATAGACTGTGGCGACTACGATAAGTACGAATTATGGTGCATGCATAAATCATTATTGAGTATTACCTTAGTATCTGGTGAACAGGTAGAGGGAAGGGCTGAGACACTCAAAATATTTAACTCCGATGGCGAGCACCTGATTTTGGCGACAAAAAAAGGCGAACATGCCGTCCGCCTTGATTTAATTAAAAAGGTTATCGCGTTATAGCCACTTCTTATTTTTAAAGTAAATGCCAATTCCAACGGTTAGCACCAGCAAGAAAATAATAAACAAGCTAAATGCATAAGGGCTTTCAGTCCCCGGAATTCCACCCACGTTTACACCGAGTAAGCCTGTTAAGAAGCCAAGTGGTAAAAACAGTGCAGCAACCACCGACATCACATACATGCGTTGGTTTAGTTGCTCCGACACTTGGCTGGTAATCGCTTGTTGAATAATTTGCGCACGTTCAATCGAGCTGTCTAGCTCCTCTAAATAACGGATCAACATATTGGTTGTTTCGTTTAAGCGTGCTTTATCGTCTTCATCTAGCCACTTATATTTGTTGTTTAACAAAGTAATAAGTGCTTCTTTTTGTGGTCTTAAATAACGTTTTAACGCGATTGTCTGACGACGAATTTGCGCTAGCGATTGATGATCAAAGCCTTTGTTTGGTTCATCAATTTCATCTTCAAAGCCATCGAGTGTGTCATCAAGGCTATCGATCACCGCTTGCATACGAGACGTTAGGTTTTGCGCTAATTGACACACTAATTCAGAGATTGAGCAAGGGCCATTACTACCATCGAACGATTCAACAACGTCTTGCACCGATAATAAACGGCGTTTACGCGTTGTAACAATAACATTCTCGTTGATGAATAAACGTAACGACACCATATCTTCTGGACTTTGCGCGGGGTTTAAATTTACACCACGTAAAAACAGCATGTTACCGTTGGTAACTTTAGTTAGGCGAGGGCGTGTTTCATCAGCAATAAGGGACTCAAGTTCGTAATCTGTTAATAAGTTACTTTGTTCAAGCCACTGCACTGCATCGGCCTGACTGTAGTCCATGTGAACCCAAAGTTTTCCGTGTGCAGGTTGCCAATTTTGCAGCTCAGTACTATTGTCAATAGCACGTGCGCCGCCTTGTTCGTCTAAGATTAAGACATGAAGTAACCCATTGATCATATTGAGCTCTCATTTTACAAATAGTGCGATATAGTTGAGTATATACATAAGTATAGTCAAGACTATATTAATGAAATCGATTTATCGAGGGGATAAATATATTTCGTTGGAGTTTCTAGCGCTGTAGCGTATAAGACACTTTTTTAAAGAGGGCACATGAATGACCGCAAAAATGATAGTTGGCTGGCGTGAGTGGCTGAGCTTGCCAGAACTGGGCATTGAGAAGATCAAAGCGAAGGTGGATACAGGTGCGCGTACATCTTGTATTCATGCGTTTGATATTGAGGAATTTTCAGAAAATGGCGAAAACTGGGTGAAATTTAGTACCCATCCTCTGCAAGAAGATGTAGAAACAACAGTGTTGTGTCGTGCAAAAATCGTTGAGCGTAAGTACGTGACCAGTTCGAGTGGTCAGCGTGAACTTCGTTACTTTATTGAAACAAAACTCGTTGCAGGAGACCAAAGCTGGCCTGTAAGAGTAACCTTAAGTAACCGTGCAACGATGAAATTTAGAATGTTGCTAGGGCGCACAGCAATGGAAAATCGTATAGTCGTTGATCCGGCTTTATCACACTTATTATAAAAAGGACTTATGACACATTTTTAATGTGTATGAGTTAAACAGTTAAGGTTTTAACTATGAAACTTGGTATTTTATCTCGCAACCAAAATTTATATTCAACACGTCGCTTGATAGAGGCTGCAGAACAGCGTGGTCATGAAGTAAAAGTGATTGATGCACTACGTTGTTACATGAACATTAATTCAGAGCAACCAGAAATTCATTATCGTGGCGAAAATTTAAAAGATTTTGATGCTATCGTGCCACGTATTGGTTCATCAGTAACTTTCTATGGTTGTGCGGTATTACGTCAGTTTGAAATGATGGGCGTATTTCCTGTGAACGAGTCTGTTGCTATTACCCGTTCACGTGACAAATTACGTTCACTACAGCTACTCTCGCGAAAAGGTGTGGGTATGCCAGTAACAGGCTTTGCGAGCAAACCTGATGACGTAAAAGACTTATTAAGCATGGTAGGTGGCACACCTGTAGTAATTAAACTACTTGAAGGTACGCAAGGTATCGGTGTGGTATTAGCTGAAACACGCAAAGCAGCAGAAAGTGTAATTGAAGCATTCATGGGCTTGAAAGCCAATATCATGGTGCAAGAGTACATCAAAGAAGCTGGCGGTGCTGATATTCGCTGTTTCGTACTAGGTGACAAAGTTATTGCTGCTATGAAGCGTCAAGCTCAAGAAGGTGAGTTCCGCTCGAACTTACACCGTGGTGGTAGTGCGACACTTGTGCGTATTACGCCTGAAGAAAGAAAAACCGCAGTTGCAGCTGCTAAAGCGATGGGCTTAAACGTAGCGGGTGTTGATTTACTTCGCTCTGCACGTGGTCCATTAGTGATGGAAGTAAATTCATCACCAGGCCTTGAAGGCATTGAAGTAGCAACAGGCAAGGACATTGCTGGCATGATCATCAATTTTATTGAGAAAACAGCCGCTACAAAAAGAACTGCAACTCGTGGTAAAGGCTAAGCCTTTTGGTATAAGCGCTCTATTAAAAGGAACAGTGCGTGGCTAAGGTTAAGAAAAATACACCGTTTTCAATTTTAGGTGATACGGTGGGGGTTGGCGAACGTAAAACATTTTCTATTGAAGCTGCTAAGCTTTATACCCATTCGCCGTTAAATATTCCGATTGAAGTCGTCAATGGTGTGCAGCAAGGACCGGTATTAATGGTATGTGCGGCCATTCATGGTGACGAGCTCAATGGTGTTGAGGTTGTTAGGCAATTACTGGCTAAGATTGAGCCTGAGCAACTGCGAGGGACAATTATTGCAGTACCGATTGTGAATGTATTTGGATTCATTCACAAATCACGCTATTTACCTGATCGCCGAGATATGAACCGTAGCTTTCCGGGCTCAACCCGCGGTTCATTAGCTGGGCGCATGGCTAATGCATTTTTCTCGCAAGTAGCTATGCATTGTACGCACATTATTGACTTACATACGGGCGCGATACACCGGACAAACTTGCCGCAAATTCGTGCTAACTTGAGCGACCCTGCAACAGCAGCTATGGCGAAAGCCTTTGGTACTCCAGCGGTGATTGATGCGTCACTTCGTAATGGTTCATTACGTAGTGAGGCGGCAAATTTAGGTATTCCAGTAATTACTTATGAAGCTGGTGAAGCGCTTCGCTTTGACCCTATTGCCATTGCTGCAGGTGTGCAAGGTGTTGATTATGTAATGCGCCATTTAAAAATGGTACGAGGTAAGCGAGCTAAGAAGCTACCAGAGCCGGTTATTGCAAGCTCAACAAGCTGGGTGCGCGCCGAAGTTGACGGTATTGTGCGTGCACAAGTATCACTTGGTGAGCGAGTAATGAAAGGGCAAGTGTTAGCTTATATCAGCAGCCCACTTGGTGATGCTGAGCTTGAGCTACTCGCTCCGCGCAGTGGTATTGTGATTGGTCAACAAACCATGCCGCTTGTGAACGAGGGGGATGCCGTATTCCATCTTGCTTACTTTGCTCATGCAAATAGTATTGTAGAGCAACAACTTGAAAACTTTATTGATGAAATAAGCGATATTGAAGACGAGTTGAAAACGGCAGATTTAAATAATTAGTCGTTAAAGTATTTTATAAAAAAGCCGCAAATTGCGGCTTTATTTTTTGGGCCCTAAAATGCGCTTGATGGTTGGCGCTTTAGTCGCTGTTGGTGGGGTCTTTAACACCATCACAGGGCGGGTAACAAAGATGTTGTTTGGATAAATTACTTTGTGGCCATCAACATGCTCAAGCACCACGTTCATTAACCCCATTTCGATAATACGCCCTTCTAAGAAGTTTGCACCGTCAATTACTCTCACCCAAAAACCAACCCGACAATCGTTTTGAATAAACATCAACAAGAAGGCTGTTAGGTTGCTTAGTAACGACCAAGCAGCAAAAAGGGCTACCCCCAACATGGCAAAAATGGATGAGCCTAGTACTAACAAGCCGCGCAGCTCTATACCCCAAAAAACTAATACTAAGCATAGCATTACGATCGCCAAAATAATGTTAAGGAGTAGCTCTGCACGGTACTCTCGGTGCGGATCAGCTTTACCTTTAATGGCTTTTAAAAGCAGTTTTTTGGTGGTTTTACGTAGTAGCGGATAGAGCAAAACCGCGATGATTGTCACGATTAAATGATATTGCTCATTAAAAAATTCGACGAAGTCCAAAGGGGTTCCCAAGCTAATAATTTACGTCCGATTTTAGCGCGTTAGTTGCTGAATAACACTAGCTTAAAAGGTATTTTTAACAGTCACAAGCCATTGTACTGAATCTATCTCATCATCGTGATTATTTATCGGTGCGGCAACATCTAGATGGATTACTGTTCCTGCATTGGCACGACTAGGGGCTAAACGAAGACCCACACCGACATTTTGTAGTACATTGCCATTTTCACCATTGTTTTTGTCGTTATACCAAGCTCTGCCAATATCATAAAATGCCGCGCCACCGACTTTGAATAACTGCAATAAATCGTATTCCCAATAATAGCGTTTTTCTAAAGTCACTAAAAAGCTACGATCGCCTACTTGGTAATTGAGCGGGTAGCCTCTGAGGCCGTTTTCTCCACCTAGAGTAAGTTGTTTGTCGGCGGTCAGGTTTTTTGCGTACTGCAGGCGTGCTTTAGCATACCAGCTTTGCCTAAGAGTCGTATTAAGGTAATACTGAACTTGCGTGCTTGTGAAAAGATTTTCAACATCATCAAGGGCTTCGTTCCAATAGCCGTCTATGTCGGCTTTAAAGCGCCAAAGTTGATTATCTCCGCTGTAGTGCGCTTTTGATAATGATAATGAGTAAATGGCACGACTTGAATCATCGCTAAAGTCTTTGCTTGAATAACCAAGAAGAGCTTGGATATTCCATCCAAGGTTGAGGTCTTCGGTACGATATATGCTGTCGAAGTTTCTTACTTTGATGTAATGATCTTCAAACCATTGCGCACTCACATAGGGGTAACTAAGGCTACGATCATCTGCAATAGGGTAGCGCGTTTGTGAAATGGCTTTAAAGGTCTCTTCGCGGTTTTCAATGCCGAGTTTTATGCGCTGGGTCCAATTATTGGCAAGTTGTGATGAGTGACCAAAGTAAGCGCGGCTTAATACAGTTTTTTGTTCAAACTCACTGACCACATCTCCCCGATAATAAAGTGATTCGCGGCGCTCATCAGAGTAGCTTGTTGCGCCATAACTATAAGGTGTATCGATAGAAAAAAACGGGTAACTTACATCGATGTAATGACGCTTACCATCGTCGTTATCGGAATATTCTAGCCGCCCACGATAGCGGCTTGAAAAGATATTAGGATCATCATAAACAAATAGGTAACCGGTGCGGTCAGCATCATGCGTACGCGAGAACGACACGCGTTTACCCCAACCTAAAAAGTTTGACTCGCGAAATCCAAGGCTTGACTCATTTTCGCCACCGCTGCGGCTGAAACTTATTTCTGGCAGTAAGGTCCATAAATCGCGGGTGACAACATTAACGTGTACATTTCCGTCACAGTCAAGTTTGGCGTTAATACGGGCGTCATACAAATAACCTTGTTTACGCAGCAGTCGCTCAGACTCTAGTAATTTACGTGGATTGTAAACATCACCTTCTTTGAACAGTAAAACGCTATGTATTACATCCGGCTCAGTGGTCATGTGAGCACGATTAGCAAAGCGAAATAAAAAGTTATTTTCTTCTTCAAGCTCGGTATTAAATACATTGAGCTGCTCAAGTTTTATAGAAGTTATTTTGCTGCCTTCAGCAGCCTGCGGAAGTGGGTTATCGGTATCAAGTTGGCGGCGCAAATTGTTATCTTGGGATTTTAGTGTGCGCTGATTTTGACAATAGTTGCTATCGCCTATGTCTTGCTGTTCTGCATACACGTTCGTTACCAAGCTCACTGGCAACAAAATTAGTAGAGCAACGAAGTGCGACTGCTTAAAACCCATTTACACCCTTAGTTGATTGTTTCCTATACAGTCACTACATACTAAGCGTGGAAAAAAGTCTAGCTTATTATTGTAACTGTGTGACTAAATGCTGATAAAGCTCGCCTAATATCTCTGTAGCTTCTACGCCCTCAGCATTTATCCAAATACTTTCACTGTAATGTTCAAAGTTTAGATTAAAACTATGATCTGTAAAGTGAAATCTTAACTGATGTCGATCGGCTCCAGCATCAAAGTCGGCAATTTTTATTGCGGGTGTATGTAAAAACAAGGTAGCCCATAATTCAAAATCTTCGTCATGAGGAGGCTCGCTTGCTTGCACAATGATGACTGCATGTTCTGCATCAAAAGTAAGTTCAGTCATGGTAGTCCTAGTTTGCGGCTAAGTAGTCGCGGATAGTATTTAAAAATGGTGCGCCGTATTTATTTAGTTTAGTAAAACCAACACCCGACACTTTTAAGAACTCGCTATCATTAGTTGGCATAAGTTGCGCCATCTCAGCAAGCGTTTTATCGTTGAATACTACATAAGGTGGCACATCATCCGCATCAGCCAGTTCTTTACGTAAGGCACGTAATTTAGCAAACAGTTTTTTGTCGTAATTAAACTGGGCGAGTTTATCTTGGTATACGTGCTTGGCTTGTAAGCGGGGCTCGGCAAGTTGTAATGCATATTCACTTTTAAGCACTGCACGGGCGGCTTCGGTTAAACGTAACGATGAGCCTTGCGTGATGTCTTGGCTTAATAACCCTTGGTGAATAAGTTGCCTTAAAATACTTAGCCAAAATTCCACGCTGTGATCTTTACCAATACCATAAGTACTTAGCTGGTGGTGATTATTATCACGAATGCGGCTGGTATTTGCACCACGTAGTAGCTCAACAATATAGCCAATACCAAATCGTTGCTCGGCACGATACACACAAGATAGCGCTTGCTGCGCAACGAGTGTGCCATCAAAGCTGGTTGGTGGGTTTAAGCAAATATCACAGTTGCCACAGGTTTCGCGCTTATATTCACTAAAATAATTGAGTAAAATTTGTCTGCGGCATGTTTGTGCTTCGGCAAAGCTGGCCATCGCATTAAAGCGCTGTTCTTCAACGCGGCGTCGTTGCTCGTCTTCAATATCTTCAAAAAAACGGCGTACGCGGCCTATGTCAGCTGGATCAAAATACATAATCGCTTCTGCGGCAAGGCCATCACGACCAGCTCGGCCTGTTTCTTGGTAATAGGCCTCAATGCTTTTTGGAATATCGTAATGCACCACAAAGCGCACGTTTGGTTTGTTGATACCCATACCAAATGCAACCGTTGCAACCACAATTTGAATATCGTCTCGGGCAAAACCTGATTGCACAAATTGGCGTTGCTCGTTACTCATGCCTGCATGATAGGCTGCGGCATTAAAACCTGCATCAGCAAGTTTTTCAGCAACATCGTCAACCCGTTTACGGCTGGTGCAGTAAATAATGCCACTTTGATTCTGCTGCTCTTTTAAATAGCGAAGCAGTTGCACCATAGGTTTGAATTTTTCTTCAATGGTGTATCGAATATTAGGTCTATCAAAGCTGCCTGTGTGCACATACGGTTGGTTAAGCTGGAGCTGTTCGATTATATCGTAACGAGTTGCCTTATCTGCTGTCGCTGTAAGTGCCATCATAGGTACATGCATAAAGCGATGTTTTAACTCGTTGAGTCGACAATAATGTGGCCTAAAGTCATGGCCCCAATGAGACACACAGTGTGCTTCATCGATGGCAAAAAGTGCTAAATTAAGATGACTTAAACGTTCTAAAAATTCATGTTGCAACACTTTTTCTGGCGCCACATACAACAGCTTAATTTGCCCGTAGTGCAATTGCTGATACACCGCTTGCTGCTCTTCAAAGGGAAGGCTGTTATTAATATATGCAGCCTGTACGCCAAGCGCTCTTAGTTGGGCAACTTGGTCTTGCATCAGAGAAATAAGTGGCGAGATGACCACAGTCACACCATCGAGTATTAATGCTGGGACTTGATAGCATAAGGATTTGCCTCCACCTGTTGGCAGAAGTACAAGCGAGTCTTGTCCGTCTAGCGCTGCGGCTATAATCGCTTCTTGGCCATCACGAAAATCTTTGTAACCAAACACTTGTTTGAGTACGGCGTGTGGTGATCGAACGGGTGTGTTGGACATTGCGGTATTGGTATTCATCGCCGAGCATTTTAGTGGTTTTTTAAGGCGATGTCTTTAGCAATATACCAAATGACCTCAAGATGCAGAATTAAGCGTTTCACAGGTGCTTAATATCAAGGCGTTACTTTGCAACAATGGCAGTCCCTTTTTAGAAGTAAATACATGGGTTTATTTAACGCGTTTTGGTTGCGTCACTGCTTAGTGGGCGTAAAATAAGGTTTTTAACCTACAAAGCCAAGCTTATGCCTACCAATATTGAACAGCGAAAAGGGGTTATTTTCGCATGTTTAGCTTTTTTTATGTGGGGTCTTGCACCCATTTACTTTAAGTTTTTGCAGCAAATATCTGCATTTGAAATCTTGATGCACCGCGTTATTTGGTCGGTGTTATTTTTACTTCTTATTATCGCAGCTCGTCATCAATGGCAGCGTATTCGTATTGTGCTTGGGCAACCTAAATTACTACTGATGTTGGTGATAACAGCCAGTTTACTAGGCTTTAACTGGGGCTTATTTATTTGGGCTGTGAACAATAATCATATGCTTGATGCAAGTTTAGGATATTACATCAATCCATTGCTCAATGTGTTACTTGGTATGTTGTTTTTAGGTGAGCGACTGCGTAAATGGCAAGGCGTTGCGGTAGGTTTAGCACTTTGTGGTGTGTTACTTCAACTTGTGAGCTTTGGTTCATTCCCCGTGGTTGCTTTCTCATTAGCCGGTTCGTTTGCCATTTATGGATTATTACGCAAAAAGCTGCCAATTGAATCATTACCAGGCTTATTGCTAGAAGCGCTTATTTTATTGCCTGTGGCGCTTATTTACTGGTGGTTGATGGCGCCTTCAGCAAGCTCTGATTTAACAGCGAATGATTGGCACATTAACCTGTTACTCATCAGTGCCGGAGTGGTAACAACCTTGCCGCTGTTATGTTTTACAGGTGCCGCAAAGCGCCTGCAGTACAGCACGCTGGGCTTTTTCCAATACATAGGTCCAAGTTTAATGTTTATACTTGCAGTGGCTTTTTACGGTGAAGTATTTGATGCTGAGCGTGTAGTGACCTTTGCGTGCATTTGGAGTGCGCTGGCACTATTTAGTTGGGACTCGTATCGACAAAGCCGTAAACAACGAAAGGCGCAACTAGAAGCTGTGACAAAGCCTGTTTAGGCTTTAGCTAACTAACTTATTGCGTCCAGACTCTTTTGCTTGATAAAGCTTTAAATCAGCCTGTTTAATCAGTTCATCTAGACTGTAAATAGGCTGATGATGAAAGCCTATGGATAAAGTAAAATGAATTTGCTCTTTACTAAACTCTGGGCTGTGCTTTTCAATAAAAGCGCGAAATTTTTCTAGGCGTTGTAATGCTTCTTCTGGATCTTGATCTGCAAAATACACGGCAAACTCTTCACCACCAAAGCGGCCTACTAAATTATCTGCAAAATATTGGGTCATGTAATGTGATAACGCTTTGAGCACTTCATCACCTGCATCATGGCCATAATTATCATTAATAGATTTAAAATGATCAATGTCGATCATGCCAAGGGATACCGCCGAGCCAGCTTGTTTAGCGGCTTTTAAATGTCTATTTGCTTCACCGAAAAAGTAACGTCGGTTTGGTAGTTTAGTTAGGTAATCGGTATTTGCTTGTAAACGAATCGTTTTGATGTTTTCAAGCATGTCGACGTTTTGGCTTAGTCGACAGTAGAATTCTTCATTATTAAATGGCTTTCGTAGGTAATCGTCTGCGCCTGACTTTAAAAAACGCGTTGATAGATGCAAAGTATCATAAGCAGAAATACCGATAATTGCTTTTTCATCGTTGGAGTATAAACGGCGTATTTCAACACAGAGCTCAGCACCGCTCATG
The DNA here is from genome assembly GCF_051235485.1 of Pseudoalteromonas nanhaiensis. NCBI lineage: Bacteria > Pseudomonadati > Pseudomonadota > Gammaproteobacteria > Alteromonadales > Pseudoalteromonadaceae > Pseudoalteromonas > Pseudoalteromonas nanhaiensis. Next base: position 207,216 of record NZ_JBPNYQ010000001.1, read on the forward strand.
TTCGGCATTTCGTTATCAGTTATTATCACTGAAATTGTTGGGTTTTCAGCTAATACTCTGAGAGCATCGACGCCATCAACGGCTTCAATTGTCTGGTATTTGTGGCGAGCTAATAAATGACAAATTAGCTGACGAGTTGCTTTTGAATCATCGACCACTAACACCAGTATTTGCTCATTGCGAGGTAAACGCGCCAGTTGTTTTTCTAGGTATTGATAAGCTTGTTTATTTTCTTTGGTAATGTAATCAATGATTGGGTGCTTTTCGACTATATTACGCGTGGTTTCGTCAAGGTTACCGGTCATAACAATAGTCGGTATATCGGCAGCGATGGTGCAGGGGACGGCTTCACCTAAAGGTGCGTCTGGGAGAATAAAATCAACCACAGCACAAAAATAATTGTGCTCACTTATAAGCTTTTTTGCTTCGGCTAAATTACCTGCAATGTCTGCTTCATAGCCAACTTTTTGCGCGATATGTTTTTGCACTCGCGCAATGGTTGGCGTATCTTCAATTATTAGTATTCTTCGAGTCACAGCTTGCCTTGTAATAACTTATTGGCGAAACAAAAGTTATTACAAGTTTTAACCCTAAAAGGGTAAAAAAGCAAATCGTTATAAGCTATCTGACTCAGAATAATACTCAACACTTTGCGGTGTAGGACTGGCAATACGTGAACGACCAAACAAAGTGTGAAACTTCGTTTTACAGGTTGTTTGTTTTAGGTATTTCATCCAAGCGCGTTCAACTGGGTTTGTTGCTTCAAGGTTACCGGTAACAACTTGCACAAATTGAGTTTGAAATTCATTTTGCGGTTCTAGGGTTTTGTTGTATAAACCCTTTAATACAACACCATGCTGTTCGAGAATGTCGGCTTCTAGCAAAGTGAAGTGACCACTACGACCAAAACCGCGTGGGAAGTTTTGATCATCATAAAATTGACGTTGGCTTGCAAATGCCTGACGAAGTGATGAAATGTCATTGCTCATGGCTTTATCCTCATGCCCTAATTTCTTGCAGGAGTATGGATCAAGTTGTCGATTTTATTAAACAAGTTATTTTTATCGTAAGGGTAAAAAATGGATATCGATTTATTGAAGACTTTTGTCGAAGTGGTTCGTACTCGCCATTTCGGCAAAGCAGCTGAAAATTTATATATTACGCAGTCTGCAGTGAGTTTTCGGATCAGGCAGTTAGAGCAAGGTTTAGGCGTTAACTTATTTATTCGTCAACGTAACAATATTCAGTTAACAGCACCGGGTGAGCGATTACTGCCACATGCGCAAATGATCATTACCGGCATGCAACGTGCAAAAGTTGATGTGGCGCTTGCTGATAATATGCATAAGCAAATTAGTCTAGCAGGTACACCTAATATTTGGGATGCTTTTTTACAGTTTGGGATCACAAATATTGTTTCTGCCATGCCGGGTGTATCGTTAGTCGCTGAAGTAAAAGCACAACAAGAAAGCACTCGCTTACTATTAGAGCGTACATTAGATTTAGCGGTACTGTTTGATCCTCCTAAAGTGGATGAGCTAGTTGTTGAACGAATTTGTGAGCTGCCAATCATTCCTGTGAGTGCTTTTGAAACAGCTAACAGCGAAAACTTTTTCGACAATCAATATGTTTATGTTGATTGGGGTACTACCTTTTCTTTGTGGCATGCTCGTGAGTTTAACGGCCACGCGCCTCCTTACTTTAGAACCAGCACAGGGCGTATTGCTCTTGATTTAATTTTGAAGTGCGGTGGTAGTGCGTTTATTCCTAAGTTATTAGTAGAAGAGCAGTTAAAAGCGGGTGATTTATACCATGTTGAAGATGTTGCTCATACCTCGCGAGATGTGTTTGTTGCTTACCACAGAGATAATGAACAAACACCTCTTTTAGAAAAGTTGGTAACCTTACTAACTGAGCTGCAAATAAAAACTTAAAATTTATTTAAATTAGCTTTTATAAAAACTTAACTGTGAAACAGTAAGTTACGTTTTTATTTCAGAAATAATTATATTTCGTGAAGCTAAATTGACGATTTTATTTCAACTGTCATCTTTCTGTCATTTTTCGCTGTCACACTGCGCGCATTGAAACACAACATGTGTTTTTTGTTGCGATTATTGAGGAAACGACATGAAATTTGCAAAGTCTAGCTTATTCCTAGCTTTATTTGGTGGCTTATCTTTTTCTGCATTAGCTGATGTAGATGTATATGGTAAAGCAAACGTGACTGTTCAATCATCAGATGATGGCGAAGGGTCTTTCACAGAAATTAAAAGCAATAACTCACGTTTTGGCTTAAAAGGCTCAGAGAAAATCTCTGAAGGCTTAGAAGCGGTTTATAAATTTGAGTTTGGTGTTGACGTATCTGACGCTGATTCAAAAGGCGACAATGATGACAACATCACTGCACGTAACCAATATGTAGGTCTTAAAGGCAGCTTTGGTCAGGTTGTTATCGGTCGTAACGATACAGCTATGAAGCAATCTCAAGGTAAAATTGATTTATTCAATGACCTTGAAGCAGATATCAAAAATGGTTTCAAAGGCGAAAACCGTTTAGGTGACACAATTTCTTATGCTTCTAAAGATTTCAGTGGCTTTAAAGTATTAGCAACGTATGTGGCTGAAGATGATGTAGATGCTGATAACGGTTACTCAGTAGCGCTAACTTACGGCGATGCAAAACTTAAAGAAAGCAAACTTTATGCATCAATTGCAGCTGACAGCGAAGTAAAAGGTTACGACATTGTTCGTGCAACAGTGCAAGGTAAAGTTGGTGACTTCAAACTAGGTGCTATGTACCAAACACAAGAGAAAGTGGATGGTAGTGCAGAAGCTGATGGTTACTTAGTAAATGCTGCTTACCAAATGAATAGCAACACCTTCAAAGTACAATATCAAGTAATTGACTTTGATGAAGGCGACAAGAAAACAGCTATCTCTGCAGGTGTTGATCACAAGCTTAGCAAAAACACGAAAGTATTTGGTTTCTACTCAACGTTTGATACAGATAATCAAGTTGACCAAGATTACTTAGGTGTTGGTATTGAATACAAGTTCTAATCCAACCCTTGGATAACTCCCTAACTTGTCAGCCCAGCTTATTAGCTGGGCTTTTTTATTGTTTAGTAGGAAATTTTTAACGCAGTTAGCGACAGGTTTAATCCCTCAAAATGATTAAGTATTATCGCGGATTGGTATTAGACACTTGCGATTAAGCTTGTGCGTAGTCTGATTTGCCAGCAAGCCAGCGTTGAATCAATTTATCGGTAAGTGTTGGGTAGTCGTTTAATATTTTGAAGGCAATGGGTCTTACATGATTGAGCGTTTGTTTGTCGCGGTTTAGGTCGGCGATTTTAAATTCAGCTAGGCCTGTTTGTTTGGTGCCAAGTACTTCGCCTGGGCCACGAATTTCAAGATCTCGTTCAGCAATCACAAAACCATCATTACTTTCACGAAGCACCCCTAAGCGTTTTTGCGCTGTGGCTGACAATGGTGCATGATAAAGTAAAACACAGTGTGATGCAGTTGCCCCACGACCAACACGACCACGCAGCTGGTGGAGCTGTGCAAGCCCTAACCGTTCAGGGTTTTCAATAATGATAAGGCTGGCATTAGGCACATCAACACCTACTTCTATCACCGTTGTGGCAACGAGTACATGAATATTGCCCGCTTTAAACTCACTCATAATGGCTTGCTTTTCGGCGGCTTTCATCCGGCCATGCACTAAGCCAACGTTTAACTCTGGCAGTGCTGCTTTTAATTGCTCTGCGCTATCTTCCGCGGCTTGGCATTGCAGTACTTCAGATTCATCAATCAGAGTGCAAACCCAATACACTTGCCGGCCTTGCTCTGTACACGCTGTTCTCACACGTTGAATTATTTCGTCTCGGCGTGCATCTGGAATAGCCACCGTTGTAATGGGCGTTCTACCCGGTGGTAATTCATCAATTACTGAGGTTTCTAAGTCTGCGTAGGCTGTCATGGCTAAAGTACGCGGAATAGGCGTTGCAGTCATCACTAATTGGTGTGGGTAACAGTCACCAAAACGGCCTTTTTCACGCAGTGATAAGCGCTGATGAACACCAAAGCGGTGTTGTTCATCAATGATGATTAGCACCAGATTATTAAACTCGACCTGCTCTTGGAATAACGCATGGGTGCCAACAATCATTTGTGCTTCCCCTGAGGCTATTTTTTCAAGAGTGGTTGCGCGCTCTTTACCTTTGCTTTTACCACCTAACCAAGCGACTTCAATGCCTAATTGATTAAACCATTGGCTAAAGTTGATGCCATGCTGCTCGGATAAAATCTCAGTAGGTGCCATTAAAGCTACTTGGTAGCCTTCGCTTATAGCGGTGAGTGCACTAAGTGCTGCAACTAAGGTTTTACCTGAACCTACATCGCCCTGTACTAAGCGCATCATCGGAAACGGGTGTTGTAAGTCACCTTTGATTTCTGCCACGACACGACTTTGCGCGTTGGTTGGGCTGAAGGCTAAATTTGCTAAAAACTGTTGCTCAAGTTGGTTATGGGGCTTTAAAGGGACTGCTTTTACGGCTTGCCCTTTTTGGCGTAACTTTAAAAGGCTTAAATTTTGCGCAAGTAACTCTTCAAACACTAACCGTTGCTGGGCAGGGTGCATACCTTGTTCAAGGGCGGTTAAATCAACATCGTTTTGTGGGCGATGTAAGGTCATTAACGCATCAGCTAAGCTCATTCCGGTTGGTTGAAACTGTTCTGGCAGTAATTCTTCTACCGGGTATTTTGACAATAGCGCAAGCGCTTGATCGCTAAGCGCGCGAATAGATAATTGTTTTAGCCCTTCAGTAACAGGATAAACCGGCGTGAGCGTGGTATTTGTAGGTTGCTCTGAAGGGGTATCCGATAGGCTGTATTCAGGGTGCGTCATTTCAAAACCAACACGGCCACGGCGTATTTCACCAAAGCAGCGAATGATCTTACCTGCACTTAAAGCATTTTTTTGAGCTGCGCTAAAGTTAAAAAATCGCAGCGTTAAACGGCCCGTGCCATCGTTAATTTGGCAAACCAGCATGCGTCTTTTACCAAAGGTGATTTGGCTGGTTTCAATGGTGGCTTCAACACTAACATGGCTATGCGGTTGTAGTTCGCAAATTGGGTGAATGCGGGTGCGGTCTTCATAGCGGTGAGGCAAATGAAACAGCATGTCTTGCACCGTATGAATATTTAGCTTAGCGAGGCGCTCGGCCATTTTCGGGCCGACGCCTTTTAATTCTGTGATTGGGTATAACGCTAAGCTAGGGTGACTCAAAGGTGACTCAAATTGTTAATTAGTAGACTATTTTTTCAGTTTACTTGCACTCGTTAGAGGCATCAAGCGATTGCGTATGTTTTAAGGTATGCCAAAACGCTTCATCAGCAATAATGTTGCCGTTTTCATCAAGCTCAGGATAAGGTAGTTCCTTTTCTCGGCATTGCTCAGCAATAATAGGGTGGCAGCCTTCAAATAAAATACGATGCTTAACTTTAGCATCAAGCATATTGCGGTCGTAGAGCCCGGCTACTTCTCTTTGGCGCTGTGCTTCAAATAGAATAAGTGCAGCAGCAACAGACACATTAAGAGACTGCACCATGCCTTGCATTGGAATGATGATGTGCTTATCGGCATGTTCAAGTGCCCGAGGTGAAATTCCATCTCGTTCTTGACCAACAATAACAGCCGTCGGTTTGGTGTAATCAATGTCACGAAAATCAACGGCATCATCACTGAGATTAGTTGCTAAAATTTGTACCTCAGGATTATGGGCACGCATTGTGGCTACAGCCTCATCAATATTGCGGTGTAAATGAGTTTCAAGCCAATTCTTACTACCGCCTGAGGTATTGTTAGTTAACCACTTTTGGTTATCGGGCCACACTGCATGTACATGATGACACCCCGTGGCATCTGCTGTGCGGGCAATGGCTGATAAATTATGATGTTTATGTACTTCTTCTAAACAAACCGTTAGGTCCGTTTGGCGGCGATCTAACACGCGCTTTACACGCTCAAAGCGAGTTGTATCCATAGTTGTGTGCTCGTTGACGGATTCTAATTGGCGCTGATTATACCCTAGGGAACAACAGCACGGCTAATTGGGTTTTGAAGTGAGATCAGCGTTTCTGTTGATTGAATGGCTTCAATCGCTTGGATTTTATTGATCAGTACATCTTGTAAGTGATCAATTGAGCGAGCCATTACTTTGATAAAAATACTGTAATTTCCCGTGGTGTAATAGGCTTCAACCACTTCTTCTAGCTCTTTTAGGTGCAGCAAGGTTTGCGGATAATCACGGGCGTTATTGAGGTTAATACCAATAAAGCAACAGACATCATAACCAAGTTGTTTAGCATTAATACTTACTTGGGTGCCTGTAATAATACCTGCTTGTTTCATTTTTTCGACTCGTACATGAATAGTACCCGCGCTCACAGCAAAGCGTTTAGCAAGTTCTGCATACGCTGTTCGGGCATTTTCCATTAATGCGTTAAGGATGTTTTTATCGAGATTATCGATTTGATAATTTTCCATAGTATTTCTTGTTGCTAATTGTTGAATCAGTAATTTTTATAGCATTATTTTTATGAAAATTTCAATGTTAAGTTCTTTTTGTTGATGGTTATTGAAAATAATCTTGGTTTAGTTGAGGATTGATTTATCGGAGAAAGCCAAGCAGCGGGCTTTTCTCATAAAGCAAGTAACAATAACTGGGAATGAGGCCAATTATTATGAGTTCACACTATCTGCAGCAACAGCAGCAAATTAGTAAAGTAAAACAGTTCTTTTCAAGCCAATTAGAACAACAATTAGGGTTAGTTGAAGTACAAGCACCAATCTTGGCAAAGGTGGGCGATGGTATTCAAGATAATCTAAGTGGTACTGAAAATGCTGTCTCGGTCGCAGTAAAAACAATTCCTGGTAGTCAATTTGAAGTAGTTCATTCTTTAGCTAAGTGGAAGCGTAAAACCTTGGCTGATTACGGTTTTTCAGTAGGTGAGGGGCTCTATACGCATATGAAAGCACTTCGCCCTGATGAAGAGTCACTTAGCCCAATTCATTCAGTGTATGTTGATCAATGGGATTGGGAAAAAGTAATTTGCGAGAGCACGGAGCGTACTCTTGATAAGCTTAAAGAAACTGTGACATCACTTTATCAGGCGATTAAAGCAACCGAGCGCTTTGTAGCGAGTGAATTTGATTTAACGCCTTTTTTGCCTGAGCAAATCACCTTTATACATAGTGAGCAGTTGCGCCAGATGTATCCTGACTTTACTGCGAAACAACGTGAAAAAGCGGTGGCGCAAGAATACGGTGCGGTATTCTTAATTGGTATTGGCGGCACACTCGCCGATGGTAAAATTCATGACGTACGGGCACCGGATTATGACGATTGGTCAACGCAAACATGCAGCAAATTTGCAGGCTTAAATGGTGATATTTTAGTTTGGAATCCTGTGCTTGAAGATGCTTTTGAAATATCTTCAATGGGCATTCGCGTAAGCCCTGATGCTTTAGCTACTCAGTTAGCGATTACTGGCGATCAGGCTCGCTTAGAGTTTGATTGGCATAAACAGCTACTTGCGAAAAAGTTTCCGCAAACAATAGGTGGTGGTATTGGCCAATCTCGACTGGCTATGTTGCTGTTACAAAAGCAGCACATTGGACAAGTACAAGTAGGTGTATGGCCTGAGCAACTAAAACAGCAAGTGGAAGGAATTCTTTAAATTAAGATTAATGACCCTGGTAAAAAGAGGCTTTAAGCCTCTTTTTTATTAACTGGTTTTAAACTCTACCTCAACCTTGTTTTCTTCAAGCTTGACCTTACACGGTGGGTATTGGCGGTTTGTACGCAATACTTTGTCGAAAATATGAATTTCTACACCAGAGTGCAGTGTTTTATTAACAATGAGCTTTGCGTCTTCAAGTAAGTCATGTAGGTGGTTCTCAAGCGTTGATAGTTTTTTTTCTAACATTTCAGCTTGCTCGCAGTAATGCATTTGTGTGGCACCTATTTTAGCGAGTAACAGTTTTTTCTTCTCAACATCTTTTACTTGATCCGCTTTTTCTATTGCTTCTTGAAGAGTGTCTAGTTGTGAGTCTGTCTGCGCAAGATCTTTTAGGCATTGATCTGTTTGTGCGGTGACGTCGGCACCTGATGCTGCTAAGTTTATTAACATTTTTGCGCCAGATTCATTGCCAATTTCACCAGCAATAACCATTTGTGCATCTAAAATCTCACCGCCAAACAGTTTGCCCTGTGGGTTATCTTCTTGACCAACTTGTAACAGCTTAGTGGCCTTCATGACACAGTGGCTAGATTGACGTTCAATAAGGATATTATTCGCTTCTAAGTAGCAATATTGGCCATGAGATAAGTGAATATCACCTTGGCAAATAATATTACAGGAAAGACTTTTATCTTCTAGCTGATGGCCAATGACGCCTTGCTTTATTGTGATGTTGCCAGCGGCGGATAAGTTACCTGACTCAACGGTGCCCATTACGGTAATGTCGCCTTTGGCGTTAATACGCATGCCCGGTTCAACGTTGTGAGTAACAATGACGCTACCTTCAAAGTCTACGTGACCACTTTTTACGTTTACATCGGCGATAGTAAAAATGTCATCTACGCGCATTCCGTTGGCGATCTCAACCGGCACACCTGCAATGACAGAAATAAGTTCTAGTGGGTTGTTTTTAGAGATTTCGGTGCCTTCACCTGCGACCAAAGTGAGGCTCTCTCCCGGTTTGGCGGGAAGTACATCGCCTGTTACAGTAAAGCCTTCTTTTCCTGGAGTCGCTGGAATTTGCTTAATCAACAGCACGCCGGGCTCAACGCTAGCTAATTTACCAAAATCACGCATGTCAACAGTGCCATCTTCGCGAAGTTTTGGTTTTTTTAGGCGATCTTTTAGTGTTTCGACTTGTGGCACAAACTTGGATGGCTGACCATCAATTGGAAGACGGCCTTTTGCTAAAACACCTTCTGTTTTGGTGCCTGCTGGTAATTCAAATTGCTGTTGTAATAACTTTTCTAAAAATGCCTGTTTGTAACCTCGTGCTACACCTGCTTTTATTAGCTCTTTTTTGGCGTCTTCTAAGCTCATAACTTTGCCGCCTTCAGCGACTGTTAATTCGCCTATCGCCTGCATTTTGTCATCACTTATTTTTACTTCTAGAGTTGCATCATGTTTAGAGGCAACAACGAGCGTACGCTCATTCGATTCACTTTTAAAAAAGTTATTAATAGAGTCGTGATCAACTCGGCACTCACTATAAGGTGATTTCTCAAGTGCTTCGATGATAAATGCAGCACTTGGTGGCGAATGTTCATGAACATCTAATAAAACGTTGCCATTGTGAGCGAGCTTAAACACGTGGAGATCCTTTTATACAACAATAGTGAAAGGGTTACTTAGTAAACCCAAACCATCTCAAAAATTTAGCTTCTAATTGGTATTCAAGCACTTCAAATAAGGTTTTGATTCACATAATGGTAAAAATCAATAACGCAATATAAATCGCTTTTAAACCAATCGTTTGAACATTTCTTTGAGCCTAATGTTTATCGGTGGTACTTCTTCAAATAAATTGCCAACAAAGGCAAAGTAATACGTTGATATTAAGCCTATTTAAAATGCAAACTATGACATTTTGAGGTGATCTGAATACCTTTACTATACAGATTGCTAGAGAATCGTTGGTGAGTCAAGAATTTCGGATGAGGTAAAATAGAAATTTGTCAATAAAAGTGCCAGCAACAAATAGCTGCTGGCATAACTGATTAGTTTGTTGAAGGCAGCTCCATGATACCGTCAATCTCAATTTGCACACCTTTTGGTAAAGCGCTAATACCAATTGCAGCGCGTGCAGGGTAAGGCTGCTTGAAGTATTGACTCATAACTTCGTTAACAATCGCAAAGTTTGATAAGTCAGTTAAGAAGATATTTACTTTCACCATATCTTGAATTTGACCGCCAGCAGCTTGGCAAACAGCAGATAAATTTTTGAATACTTGGTGCGTTTGTTCAGTAAAGTCTTCTGAGATCACTTCCATTGTTTCTGGCACTAATGGAATTTGACCTGATAAATAAACAGCCGTGCCTACTTTAACTGCTTGGCTGTAAGTACCGATTGCTGCAGGCGCATTATCAGTAGAAATAAATGATTTGTTCATAATTATCCTTGTTACTTTTTACGATAGACTCTTTGTACATCAGGCATCACGCGAATGCGGCGCATAATGTTGGCAACGTGAACACGGTTTTTAACCGTGATACCTAGGTCTATCATGTATAAATTGCTTTCTTTTTCATCGGTGGCTATCTCAACTATGTTAGCTTGGGTTGAGGCTACAACATTGGTTAATTTAGCCAGCGCACCCTGATGATTGATGATCTCAATACGCAGAGCGGCTATATATTCTTTTTCTGGGTTATCGTCCCATTTTACAACTAAGTATTTTGAGCGTTCTTTTTCCCAGCCTCGAATGTTCTTACATTCTTGGCGGTGGACAGTCAGACCCTTACCTTGGCTGATATGAGCTGTGATGGCATCACCTGGTACAGGGCGGCAGCACTTAGAATAGTTAACTAACATGCCTTCTGTGCCTATGATTGTTGCTTTGGCTTTTTTGGCGATGTCATTTATATCTTCAACATCGTCTTGCATCAAGCGTTTAGCAATTAATACGCTCATAAGATTACCTGAACCAATCTCTACGAGTAATTCAAGTAAAGTATTTAGATTATGTTCTTGTAATACTCGACGGATATTTTCATCTGGGATGTCATCTAATTTTGACTCACCAAGTGCAGAATCTAATAAACGGCGACCAAGCAACATCGCTTCTTCATGTTGTTGGCTTTTCAGATAGTTACGTATACCTAAACGTGCTTTACCTGTTACAACAAAGTTTAGCCACGTCGCATTTGGGTGCGCGCCAGAGCTGGTGATTACCTCAACAGTTTGCCCTGTATCGAGAGGTTTGCTCAAAGGGTGAGGCTTACGGTTTACTCTTGCACCCACACAGGTATTACCTACGTCTGTATGTACTGCATATGCAAAGTCAACAGCGGTTGCTCCCATTGGGAGCTCAACGATACGGCCATCTGGCGTGAAAACATAAATTTCCTCTGGGAAGAGTTCAGTTTTAACGTTTTCTACAAATTCAAATGATGAACCAGCACTTTGTTGCAGTTCAAGTAAGCTTTGCATCCATTGGCGAGCGCGTTGTTGCGCAGTATGTCCTGCGTTATCACCGGCTTTTTTATACATCCAATGTGCCGCTACCCCTTTGTCTGCCATATGATCCATATCGTGAGTGCGAATTTGAATCTCAACAGGAATACCATGCGGGCCAACCAAAGAGGTATGTAAAGATTGGTAACCGTTGGTTTTAGGAACCGCTATATAATCTTTAAAGCGGGTTTCAATTGGCTTATAAAGGTTATGTGCCACACCTAGTACGCGGTAACAGGTATCCATGTTATCGACATTGATCCGAAACGCGTAAATATCCATCACTTCGTTAAATGACAGCTCTTTATTTAGCATCTTCTTGTAAATGCTATATAGATGCTTTTCTCGGCCAGAAATGGTGGCGTCGATACCTGATTCTTCTAAGCGTGCTTCTATTTCTGTTTTAATATTGCTAATGACTTCTTTTCGGTTTCCACGGGCTTTGATAACCTCTGATTTCAAAGCGCGATGACGCATTGGGTATAACGCTTGAAAACCTAAATCTTCCAATTCGTTTTTAATATCATGGATACCTAAGCGATTGGCTATCGGGGCATAAATTTCGAGAGTTTCACGGGCAATACGACGGCGTTTGTCTGGGCGAAGTGCGCCTAAGGTGCGCATGTTGTGAGTTCGGTCAGCAAGTTTAATTAAGATCACGCGAATATCTTGGGTCATCGCCATGATCATTTTTCGATAATTTTCAGCCTGAAATTCTTTTTTATCTTTAAAGCTGAGTTTATCTAGCTTACTCACTCCTTCAACAAGCTCAGCAACGGTCTCGCCAAAAATTTCTGCTAAGTCTTGCTGGCTAAAATCGGTATCTTCAATCACATCATGCATCAAAGCTGCCATGAGTGTTTCATGGTCTAAGTGCATGCCGGCAAGTATTTGTGTAACTTCAACTGGATGAGTGATGTAAGGCTCGCCGCTTGAGCGAGTTTGGCCTTCGTGAGCTTCACGGGCGACCACGTATGCTTTTTGAACCAGCTCTATTTCAGCAGGTGGCAAATATTCGGTTATTTTCTTTTTTAGGCCTTCGAATAGATACAAAGTCACACTCCAATGCGCAAATGAAGTAAATCGGTAACGGTATGAATAGAATATACGATGAAAAGAAGGGCTTGCCAACGGCTAGTGTTGAAATACTAGCCGTTAAGCTAAATCAAAGCAGGGCGCTTGATTATTGGTTGCCACCAACGATAGCAGCAACAGCAGCCATTTCTGCTGCTTCTTGATGTTGTTGCTCTTCACGGTCGATCAGGTCCATAGACGAGCTATTTACTAACCCTTTCTCAATTTCACGTAGAGCAATTACAGTAGGTTTATCATTTTCAGCATCAACGAGTGGATCTTTACCACCAACCGCGATTTGGCGGGCACGACGAGCCGCAACTAAAATTAAGTCAAAACGATTACCAATTGCATCTACTGCATCTTCAACAGTTACGCGAGCCATCTTAGCACTCCAAATAAATTCTTAAGCAAAGGCGTAGTTTACTGTACCAAGTTAAATTCGCCAATAGCTTGTGGTTAATTTTTATCTTATTCTTAAAAAAGTATTATTTAAGTAAGTTCTCTAATAGCGCCTGATGGCGCACAGTTTGGCTTTTTAACGATAAACGTTTAGCCATCACGATCGTTTCGATTTCTGAAAGTGCAGTTTCAAAGTCATCGTTTACAACAACGTAATCATATTCATTGTAGTGGGAAGTTTCAGATTGTGCTTTTGCCATCCGTCCGGCAATTACTTCTTGTGAATCTTGACCACGATTATTTAAACGTGATTCAAGTTCTTCTTTTGACGGCGGAAGAATAAAGATAGTCTCAACGTCATCAACTAATTTACGAATTTGCTGAGCACCTTGCCAATCAATATCTAAAAATACGTCGATTCCAGCGTCTAACTGACTCTCGATTGCTTGTTTAGAAGTACCGTAGTAATTATCAAAAACTTGCGCCCATTCAAAAAAGTCATTTTTCTCGATCAATGCTTTAAACGCTTCAACAGAAACAAAATGATAATGAACACCGTTTTCTTCACCTGGTCGAGGTGAACGGGTCGTGTGTGATACTGACACTTTCATATCGTTGTGTTTTTTGAGTAAAGCACTTATAAGGCTTGATTTTCCAGCACCAGAAGGAGCCGATAAGATAAATAAATTTCCGCGAGTTTGCGCCATGATCTGTCTCTAATAAAAAATAAATAGGCTTGGACTATTGCTAACCCAAGCCTTTAATTTATCCATTGTACTTTATTTCGCTAAATGCGCTCAAGTTCACACAAGCGAACCTTTGACATTAAGGAATAAGCTGTATAGATAATCTAAACAGTCTTTTGCAAATTAGATTTTTGCGAAAGCGTCTTGTAGTGGTGGTACTACTTGCTTCTTACGGCTTAATACACCATCTAACCAAACGCGACCGTCTTCTGATTTAACATCATAAGCAGCTTCGATTACTGCTACGTCATCAGACGCAATTAGCATTTCTGAGCCTTCTTTCATGATATCAGTTAACAGGAGTAATACTGAGTGGCGGCCGCCTTCTTCTTTAAGCTTTGCGATGTCTGCTTCAAGATCTGCTTTGATTTCATCAAATACAGCAAGGTCGATAACTTCTAGCTGGCCAATACCTACTAGCTTACCGTTCATATTGAAGTCTTTGAAATCACGCATTACTAAATCGCGTGCTGGCGTGCCTTCAACTGCTGATTTAACCTTGAACATTTCCATGCCAAGTTCTTTGAAATCTTCAATACCAGCGATTTCAGCAAGTGCTTCAACACACTTGATATCAGCCGTTGTGCAAGTTGGTGATTTAAAGATCACAGTGTCGCTTAGGATAGCGCATAACATGATGCCTGCGATATCTTTTGGAATCTCTACGTTGTAGAAGTCATACATCATTTTGATGATAGTGTTTGAACAACCCACTGGGCGGATCCAACACTCAAGTGGTGTTGATGATGTTAAATCGCCTAGTTTGTGGTGATCAACAACACCTACAACACGTGCTTCATCGATGTCATCAGGTGCTTGTGTTTTTTCTGTGTGGTCAACGATATAAACGTCTTCGCCTGCGTAGCTAAGTTTTAGCTCAGGTGCTTCGAAACCGAATTTATCTAGAATAAATTGTGTTTCAGGTGATACTTCACCTAAACGCGTCGGGATCGCAGGTTCATTGATCTGGTTTTTTAAGTAAGCAAGCGCAATTGCACCGCAAATTGAATCTGAATCAGGGATCTTATGACCCACTACATACATTGACATTGACGGAACTCCTTTAAATTTGGCGGATATTTTAGCAAAGTATCGACAGATTGATACATAACAGACATGAAATTTTGTTGATCAATTACAACTGCCAATTAATGTCCTTTTTGGTTACACTTTAAGATATTGAAAACTGAGGAAGATACTGATGCGTTTGAGCCGAAAAGCGTGGAATAATGTGGTGATTATTTCGATGCTACTGATGATTTTTTTCTTCAATGGCCTACATAAAAAGCTCAATACTCAGCCCGTTGAAGAAGGAGTGCAAGCGTTACTCCCAGAGCAAAGCTTCATTTTGGCGATGGCATTTCCAGAATTAAAAATTGAGCGTATCGGCACCTCTTGGCGCAGCCAGTCATTGCAAGAAGCCTCTTGGCAAGGCGATGAACAACAGCTCGAACAACTCGTTGAGCTTTGGCAACATCAAAAACTCACTATTGCCAGTCTTCCTGTTAGTCAAATTTCTCAGTCGTCAGCAGATTATGTTGCTTCTGTGTGGTTAGCCGGGGAGCAATTGCCTGCTGTTTATCAGTTGTACCATATAGATAGTAAATATTATTTATTAGATAAGCGGTTACAGCGGGTGTTTGTGCTTGAGCAAGCTGATGCCGCTAAGTTATTTCCGTTATACCCGTTTTAAGAGAGTCTCAGATGCCTGAATTACCTGAAGTTGAAGTGAGTCGGTTGGGGATCACCCCACATGTGCTGGGTCAAACTGTTGCTAAAGTAAATATTCACAATGCGAGCATGCGTTGGCCAGTGCCGGATGATGTCTATCAATTACAAGGCCTTAAAGTGACATCAATTGAGCGCAGAGCAAAATATTTACTACTCGGCTGTGAGCTCGGTAGTGTTATTTTGCACTTGGGGATGTCGGGTAATTTGCGTGTTGTTAATGCAGATGAACCATTGAAAAAACACGATCATATTGAGTTTATTTTGGCTTCAGGTAAAGCGTTGCGGCTTAACGATGCTCGCCGCTTTGGTGCTTGTTTATGGCAGGCGCCAGGTGAATGCCATACTTTGCTGAGTAAGCTTGGGCCGGAGCCATTAACAGATGAGTTTGTGGCACAGCGTGTTTACGAACAGTCGAGAAACAAAAAAGTACCGATTAAACAGTTTATTATGGATAACGCGGTGGTAGTTGGTGTAGGTAATATCTACGCTAACGAATCGTTATTTAAAGCGGGGATCCATCCAAAGCGAGAAGCTGGCAAGGTTTCTTTGCAGCGTTATCAGCAATTAGTGCCTATTATTAAAGAGACACTCGCTGCAGCCATCACGCAAGGCGGCACAACGTTAAAAGATTTTGCTCAAAGTGATGGTAAGCCAGGTTATTTTGCCCAGCAATTACTGGTGTATGGCCGCAAAGGTGAGCCATGTGTTAATTGCGAGGAGCCATTAAAAGAAATTAGATTAGGACAAAGAAGCACAGTGTACTGCTCTAATTGTCAAAAATAACAACGAATCCCTCATCTATGTAGTATTGCAACAGATAGCAAGATAGAGACAGGCTTAAGGAATGAGAAGGTTGTATGCTATTAAACAAATACCTCATAGGATATGTGTTGGTAATGGTGCTTGTTGGTTGCTCAAAAGAGCAACCAAACAAGGTAATTGAAGAAGTTGTTACTGCTAAGGTCAAACAGTTTGATGTGCCATTATACGGAAACTACGTGGCACGCACAGATGCGTCGCTGGATGTTGAAGTACGCGCGCGGATCACAGGCTTTGTAGAAAGTGTTGAGTTTGTCGAAGGAAGCTGGGTTGATGAAGGGGATTTACTCTATACCATTGACGATAGACCTTACCGAGCCAAGCTTAATCGCGTTAAAGCGGCGCTGCAAAAAGACCAAGCAGCGTTGGCTAAAGCCAAACGGGATGTAACTCGTTTAAAACCCCTTTACGAGCAAGATGCAGCAAGCCAGCTCGACTACGACAACGCTATTTCTATTCAAGAGCAAGCGCAAGCGTCATTATCAGCAACCCAAGCAGAGCTTGAAGAAACGAAGCTCGAACTCGAATATACCCGCATTACAGC
Source organism: Pseudoalteromonas nanhaiensis (assembly GCF_051235485.1). Classification (NCBI taxonomy): domain Bacteria; kingdom Pseudomonadati; phylum Pseudomonadota; class Gammaproteobacteria; order Alteromonadales; family Pseudoalteromonadaceae; genus Pseudoalteromonas; species Pseudoalteromonas nanhaiensis. Next base: position 223,798 of record NZ_JBPNYQ010000001.1, read on the forward strand.
GCCAATTAGTGGCATGGTAGGTAGCTCTGAAGCTGATTTAGGTGCGCTAGTCGGCACTAACGGTATTTCTTTGCTAACCACTATTCAGCAAATAGATCCTATCTACGTTAATTTTAATATGTCGGCACTGGATTACTTAAACGCAAAACGCCGTATGAGTAGTTTGATGGATCAGCTACAAGCCGAACAAAAAGGTAAAGCGCTTGAAGGATTCGTGCGTATTTCTTTGCCAGATGGCAGCGAATATCGCTACTGGGGTGATGTGAGCTTTACTGACCCTAAGATTAGCCCGAAAACAGGCACCTTTAAAGTACGGGCACAATTACCCAATCCCGACAGTGAGTTATTACCAGGCCAATATACTAAAGCGCGTATAAAGTTGTCGCAGATCAGTAACGCCATTGTAGTACCTGAAGAGGCTACGCAAGTTGAGCAAGGTGGTATTTATGTGATGGTGGTGCTTGATTCAGGTGCGATAGAGCGGCGCTTTATTGTTGTTGAGCATTATGGTGAGCAAGGTATTGTGGTCAGCGGTGGCTTGAGTGCGGGTGAACTAGTCGTGGTTAAAGGCTTGCATCGTATTCGTCATGGCCAACAAGTGAAAGCGATTTCACTCGAGGAGTTTGAAAAGCATCAACTAACCCCAAACGCCGATCATCAACTGCTCGCCCCAGATAAACCTGCAAAACAGGAAGATAAAAATAAAGCGCAGGGAGTTTAATTATGTTTTCGCATTTTTTTATTAAGCGCCCGGTGTTTGCCATTGTTATTTCGCTAGTTATTTTACTCACTGGCCTGGTCTCGCTTTTTACTTTGCCAATTGATCAATACCCCGATATCGCTCCGCCATCGGTTAAAGTGTCGGCTTCATTTCCGGGAGCAACCGCCGAAACCGCATCTGAATCTGTAGCTATTCCACTTGAGCAAGAATTAAATGGCACGCCAAACATGTTGTATATGGAGTCAAAGGCCACTAACTCGGGGAGTGTTGGGATCACACTTACCTTTGATGTTGGCACTGACCCAAATCTCGCCCTTGTAGATGTGCAAAATACAGCAAGCCAAGCTGGCAGTAATTTACCTGTTGATGTGCAAACTGAAGGGGTGACAGTGTCTAATGAAAGCTCAGTCGAGCTTTTGAAGCTAGCGCTGACATCTGATGACCCTCGCTATGACGAAATCTACTTGAGTAACTATGCCAGCATTAATGTTGAAGCGGCTTTAAAGCGCGTACCAGGGGTTGGGCGAGTTCGTAATACCGGTTCGCGCTCTTATGCTATGCGGGTCTGGTTAAAACCTGACATTTTAGCGGGCTATGAATTAACCGTGAATGATGTGAGTGCAGCAATCAAAGCACAAAACAAAGAGGCCGCTGCCGGTGAGATAGGTGCACAACCTATGAAAGATGCCATTAAACTTAACTTTCCGGTACGAGCGCAAGGAAGGCTTAATAAGGTTGATGAGTTTAATAATATTATGTTGCGAGTTAATAGTGATGGCTCGATGATTCGCTTGCGGGATGTCGCAAGGGTTGAGCTGGCTTCCTCTGCGTATACCTTAAACTCAAAACTCAATGAACAACCAGCCACTATTTTACAGGTTTATATGTTGCCAGGCTCTAATGCATTAGCGGTTACTGAGCGTGTTAAGGCAGAGATGGAGCGCTTGAGCGCGGCTTTTCCGAAGGGAGTGAAATGGCAGTTGTTTTATGATGCCTCTGAGTTCATCAAGCTGTCGATTAATGAGGTGATCAATACCCTTATTCAAGCACTAGTTTTAGTGATTTTAGTGGTGTACTTATTTTTGCAAAATTGGCGAACGACCTTGATACCTGCTTTAGCTGTGCCAGTGTCGATAATTGGTACTTTTATCGCCTTGGCTGCATTTGGTTTTACCATCAACAATGTCAGTTTATTGGCTATGGTTTTGGCAATCGGTATCGTCGTTGATGATGCGATTGTGGTGGTCGAAAGTGTTGAGCGACTGATCAATGAGCAAAATATGGAGGTAATTGCTGCCACTAAACAAGCCATGACAGAGCTTTCAGGTGCCATAGTAGCAACGTCTTTAGTACTTGCAGCGGTGTTTGTGCCGGTGTCGTTTTTAGCCGGTATTACAGGCATTATGTACCGTGAATTTGCGATTTCAATTACCGTTGCCGTGCTCATATCAACCTTAGTTGCTTTGACCTTGAGCCCCGCTTTATGTGCGATTTTCTTAAAACCTAGTACCCCCTCAAAGAATAAGGTTTTTGTTAAGTTTAATAGCTGGCTTGAAGGTATTGGCGAAAAATACACCTGGCTTGTAAAGGCTAGCTGTGCAAAAGCAAAACGCAGCTACATTGCCTTTTTTATTATGTTAGTAGGAGGCTATTTTATGTTTAGCCAACTACCAAGCAGCTTTATGCCGCAAGAAGATCAAGGGCGCTTTTTTGTTGATATTACCTTGCCAGATGCGGCAACGGTTTCACGTACCAATGAAGTAATAAGCAAAGCAAACCAATTTGTTATGAGCCATGCGGGGGTGGCTTATTCGTTCACTCTCGCGGGTGAAAACCGCCGTGCTGGTAGTGCGCAATCGCATGGTCAAATGGAGGTGATTTTACAACCTTGGCAAGTGCGTGCGGAGCAAGGATTTACGGTCACAAGTGTGATGAATGATATACGTAAGCAGCTGTATGCCATTCCCGATGCTGAGTTTAATGTGTTTCAACCATCAGCTGTGGCAGGGCTTGGTTCGGGCTCTGGCGTTGAGTTTGCACTACAAGAAAAAACAGGAGGCAACTTAACAAGCCTAGTTGAATCGCTTGAGGTTTTACTGGCAAATTTAAATAACCGCCCTGAAGTTGCTAAAGCAAGTAGCTCACTACGTGGCTCAGTACCTCAGCTGTTTTTAGAGTTAGATAGAGAAAAAGCCATGGCATTAGAGGTGCCGATTGCCGATGTCTACAGCACAATGAAAGTGCTTACTGGCTCATCAACAATTAACGACTTCAACTTATTTGGCCGGGTTTATCGGGTTAAAGTTCAAGCTGAAGATGAATTTAGAGCACGCCCTGAAAACCTCAACGAATTTTATGTGCGTTCTAAAAATGGCGCTATGGTGCCATCAAATGTGCTTGCTAAGCTTAATCTAACAACCGGTCCGTCTGCGATAAATCGCTTTAATATGTTTACCAGTGCCATGGTGAATGTGTCACCAGCTGCTGGCTATGCATCGGGTGACGTGATTAAAGTAATTAAAGAGGAAGTGGCTAAATTACCAACAAATATTGGTTATGAATGGACAGGCTTAACTTATCAAGAAATTCGCTCATCCGGTCAACTAGGTATTGCGGTGAGTTTGGCGATTGTGTTTGTTTTTTTGTTTTTAGCAGCGCTTTATGAAAGTTGGGCATTACCATTTGCGGTATTACTTATCAGCCCTATTGCCATGTTAGGGGCCTCTATATTGACCTTGGTGACGGGGCATGAAAACAACTTATTTTTTCAAGTCGCGTTTATTGCATTGATAGGCCTTGCAGCGAAAAACTCTATATTGATTGTTGAAGTGGCTAATCAGCTTTACCAAGAAGGTATGAATGCCGTTGATGCTGCAATAGAAGCCGCCCGTTCTCGTTTTCGACCCATCTTAATGACCGCAGCCTCTTTTGTGCTTGGCGTTTTGCCGTTAGTACTAGCCTCTGGCCCCGGAGCAGTTGGTCGGCAGTCGGTTTCTATGCCTATTTTAGGAGGGATGTTACTGGCAAGCTCTATTGGCATCATATTAGTGCCGTTGTTTTTTATTACCGCTGCACGGTTTGTAAAAAAACAGCAAGCACCCGCCTCTAAAGTGTTAGCAAAGGAGCAAGTTGATGCATAAATTGTTGCCATTGTTTTGTTTTGCTTGCTTACAAGGCTGTGCTGTTGGCCCTGATTTTGAAGTGCCTGAGCATAGCAAAGTCACTAACTTTATGGGGGCCGCAGCAACGCCACAGTCTGAAGCTTTAGCTGGCTGGAAGCAAATATATAGCGACCCACATTTGCAAAAACTGATTAGCCAAGCGCTGGTTAATAATCAAGATATGTTAATTGCGCAATCGAAAATTATCGAAGCGAGAGCTCGATATCGAATTACCGATGCCGCTTTATGGCCTGATGTAAGCTTTGGGCTTACTTCAGAACGAGAAGAAGAGCTTAATAGTAGCCCTGAAAACTCATTTGATTTAAAAGGTTACTTAAGTTGGGAGCTAGACTTATTTGGCAGTAATCGGCGCGCAAGCGAAGCCGCACTGGCAAATTATTATAGCCAAGAGCAAGCTCGCAATGCGTTGCAGCTCGCCTTGATTGCTGATGTGGCACAGCAGTTTTTTGCTCTTAAAGAAGTAGAAGAGCAATTAAAAATTAGCCTAAGTACAATTAAGCTTCGTGAGAAAGAGCTTGAAATTGCGCGTATTCGTAAAAAAGGCGGTATTATTTCAGGGCTAGAACAACGCCAAGCTGAAGTAGAGTTAGAATCAGCAAAGGTGAAGATCCCGCCATTACAGCACAGTGAAAGGCGGATTATTAATCAGTTAAAGTTTTTAATTGGTGATGCCAATGCTGATGTGCAAGGGGGTAATGAGTTATCTGTGCAAACCCTTCCTAAGCAACTACCAACAGGGATACCTAGCGAACTGTTAAAGCGTAGGCCAGATGTGCAACAAGCAATGTATCAATGGCAAGCAGCAATGGCTGAGATTGGGGTCGCAAAAGCGGCGTTATTTCCAAAACTTAATTTGTATGCTGAGCTTGGTAGTGAAAGTACTGATTTTAGTGATTTGCTTGCCAGTAATTCGCAGGTTTGGTTGCTGGGCTCAGAGCTGTTAATGCCAATATTTAATATGGGCCGCAATCAGGCAAATTTAACGGTTGCGGAACAAAGGGCTTATCAGGCAAGTATCAAATACCAAAAAACAGTGCTGGTGGCACTGCAAGAAGTGAGCAATCAGTTATCGAACTACCAGTCGGCAGAGCAAAGCTATGATGCGCAAAGAAGCTTGGTGCTCAGTAGTCAAGATTACTACCGCTTAGCACGCCTTAGGTATAGCAATGGTGTTGCTAGTTCACTTGACTTAATGGATGCGCAGCGGCAGTTATTTTCGGCAGAAATAGCGTTATCGCAGGCAAAGAATGACCGTCTGCAAAGCCTAGCAACGCTCTATAAAGCCCTTGGTGGTGGATGGTATGATACCAATCCGCAATAATACTTAATCATTTTGAGGGATTAAACCTGTCGCTATCTGCGTTAAAAATTTCTGATTTAGAACAACTAAATAACGAAATTTTTGCCTTGCTATCAACGAGGTTTTATTGCCTCAAAATAGATCACTTAATTAAGCGAATTGGTATGAATTGAGCGAACAGGAATTAGAAAAAGAAAAAGTAGTGGATTAATTTAAAGAGCATGCAAAAGCATGCTCTTTAAACACTTATAACTCAAATGGTGCTACGCCAACGGCTTTCATCTTGTAGCCTACTTGAGCAATTTCACCAGACCAGGTTTCTGTGCTGATAACGCCTGTCACTACGATCGCATCGTACAGGCTTTCGATTGGCACACCGCCTTTAATAGTAACATGCACAATTTGGTTTGGTGGCGGTGGTGGTACGTGAATACACGCTCCAAAATAAGGCACTAGTAAAAACTCAGTGATCACTTCGCTATCGCCTTCTAGTGGTACCACAAAACCAGGCAAACTCACTGATTTTCCATCAAGCTCCTTTACCACAGGCGCATCAAGGTCTGGTTGCACCCAGTTTTGCTCGCTACCTTCATGGTTTGCTTGTGCTTGGGTGTCGATTTGGACATGACCTTTGGGAATTAAATCTTCCCAGAAAATTTCTTTTGGTGCGCCAGCATTGGCTGTAGCGCACACAAATAATGTGACTAAAGCGACGAGTTTTCGAAAAAACGGCATAACATTCCTTAAATTTTAATACTCATACCATCAGCAAGAGAGTAGAAATACGCACGGGTTGCAGGAATTAACCCAACAATAAAGCCTGCGACCATTATCGCAGCTAAGAGCATAAGTTCATAGGATGACAATAAAGCTATATTTAGGCTTATTCCGGCATGGCTTTGCAAGTAATCTGCGCCGAGTAGCATTAAAGCATAGAACAATGCGGTGCCAACAATGCAGCCAAGCCCTGTAATGAGTAACGATTCGACACTGATCAAGGTGAAAATATGCCAAGGCCGTGCGCCAACAGAGCGTAAAATAGCAAGCTCTCTGCGGCGTTGATTTAAGCTTGAAAGCAGGCTCGTTAACATGCCAAGTAAACTGATCAGTACCACGACAATAGAAAATAACAGCAAGATTTTTTCCACGATAGAAAGCATTTCCCAAAGTTCACGCAAGGTAACGCCCGGCATAATGGCAAGCAGTGCTTCATCTTTGTATTGGTTGATATTACGACGCACTTGTAAGGTATAAAGCGGAGAGTCAAAACCAAGTAAAAAAGCGGTTATTTGTTTTGGTGTACCCACTAAATCAACATCATCATGCTGGTCGTGGTCGTGGTCGTGGTCGTGGTCGTGGTCGTGGTCATGGTCGTGGTCGTGGTCATGGTCATTTGCATCAGCCTGAGCGGGTTGATGTTGATGAGCATGGCCGCCATGAATCTCATCAATTGCTGCCAGTGGAATATGTAGGGTTTTATCAACAGGCGTCCCCGTTGCTTTTAAAATACCAACCACTTTAAATGGGTTATCGTCATGGTTATGAAAGCTGGTATTGCCCATGCCGTGTGCAATCACCACTTCATCGCCAAGCTGATAGCCTAAGGTGTTGGCAACCTCAGCACCTAACACAACCTCAAACAAGTGATTAAATTCATGACCTTGTGAAAAGCTTAACGGTTGCTTTTTAGCAAAGCGATAGTGCTCAAAATAGTCTTTATTTGTGCCAAGCACAGCTAAGCCTTTGTGGCTGTCGCCAAGCGACATAGGAATAGCCCATTTTACGCCGCGTTGCCCTGTGATGTATTGGTAACTTTTCCAGCTCACGCCATTGTTAGCATGACCAATACGAAATACTGAAGACAGCAATAGTTGGATGTCACCGGTACGTGCGCCAACAATTAAATCAGTGCCTGAAATTGTATTGCTAAAGCTACTTTTGGCATCGACTCGAACGCGCTCAATCGACATCAGTAGCATCACGCTTATGGCTATTGTAAACAAAGTGAGTAGGGCGCTGGCTTTACGGTTTAATAAACTTTTTGTGGCGAGTTTAATGAGTAGCATCTGTGCCTCCTTGTAACTCGACCAGGCTGATACTGCGGGTAAATAGTGTTTGTAATGTTTCATCATGACTAACAAAAATTAGCGTGCTATTTGCTGCGCTTGCCTGCTCAAATAACAATTTTACGAAGGCTTGGCGATTTTGCGTGTCGAGTGCTGAGGTCGGTTCATCTGCAATGATAATTTCAGGGCTGCCAATAAAGGCTCGTGCTGCGGCAACTCTTTGTTGCTGACCAATGCTCAGCTGTGCAACTGCTTGATGCTGCAAGTTATTGTTTAGTCCTAAAGCAGTGAGTAAGCGGCTTGCTTCAGCGGCTATTGTTGTACTATTTTTTAATGCGTTTTTTTGCCTTTGCTTTGAAAATTGGCAACCTAAGGTCACGTTTTCAATGGGCGATAAATAGGGTAGTAAATTAAAGTTTTGAAAAATATAGCCAATATGGTCGGCACGAAAACGGTCACGTTGACTGTTGCTAAGCTCGTTTATCGCCTTATTAAGTAATTCGATACGACCTTGATTAGGAATAGTAACACCAGCGAGCAGTGATAATAAGGTTGATTTACCACAGCCGCTTGGACCATGAAGAAAAACATGTTCGCCTTGATCAATATCTAATTTAGAAATATTGATCGTCGGCTCAGGTTGTTTTGTGTGCCACTTGAATAGCACGTTTGCAAGCGTGATCATAACGACCTATCAATTGTTACCATCGCCAGTAATTTAATTTTTTGCGCATCTTAAAGTTACGAATAAAGTTACGTGGTTTTGGCTTAAGTGCTGGATTGCTCAATAGTAATTCATTGCTTGCAGCAAGTACACGTTGACTCGATAAGCCGTCTTGATATGGGTGAAGCTGTTGACAAAACTGCTCAATTTTTTCCATTAATTCAGCTGGTCGTGTAAAGGCATAATCTATCGCCTCAGTTAGCTTATCGGCATCAGTGATATCTATTAGGTGTTCGCCAGGTGCTTGGTTACAGAAAGTGACAACAGGCTTTCTTTGTAAGATAAACATCAACAAAATAGACGATGTATCACATAGCATGACATCTGCCGCTTGTAATAGCGGTAATACATTATCGGTCTCGACAAAGGTAAGATTCTCATTTTGAAGCGCTTTGTATTTCGCAACAAGCTCGCTTGGCATTTTCGGGTGAAACTGCATTAAAATACGCCACTTTCCTTGCTCACTGTACGCTTTTATCTGCTCGTATAATTTAGGGGCAAGAGATAGGTTGCGAGAAAATGTTGAACAAATTAAAAGCGTTTGCCTTTGATCGCTTTCATCTATGTATGGATTGTTCGCCATTTTCGAAAATAACGGATCAAGAGTTGGCCAACCTGTTTCTTTGGTTATAAAAAAGCCATGTGCTTTAGCTAACTCTGAAAATCTTTTACTCGTATTTGGGCCTTGAGTGCAATATAAGTCAAAACAACCTCTTATATTGAAGTGATCTTCATATCCTCTTCGATTTAACTTTCCTGAGTTAAAGCCATGAAAAACAGCTACTTTTTTACCGGGTATAAAGTTTGGAATAATATTGCCAGGTATAAAAGAAATATCCGGATTCCAATCTATTACCGATTCAATTGAAGTGAGACAAGATTCATCAGAGTGCAAAAAGTCAGGATTAACTTCATCACCCTCTAAAAACCATTTTACTTCGCCTCCGCGCGCTAGAATCTCTTTCTGTAAAGGGCGCAAAATAGCGTAAGAGTAGTTTTGAGAAATATACATTAAGTATTTTTTGTCTGCTGTAGCTGCTAAATAATCCAAGAACACCTCCTATTGCGAGACAATATTATAACGAAATCGCGGTTATGACAGCAAAATTACAGAATCGTGAATTATTTATTGTGTTTAGCGTTCTTGATTATGCGCAGATAACCGGGCAATGATTGAGCTTTAAGCACGTCTGGATTATTATAGGCGGCCATAACCCCAATCCCATACATGTGCTCACAGGAGCATGCCAAATACTATCGGAGATAGCATGACTAGCTATAAAGTTTTAGACGTAAACGATGATTTACCGATCCGTACAAAAGGTGCGGTTCATAGTGGTAAAGTGCGTTCAGTTTATTGGTTAACTGATGAAGACAGCGCTCGTTTAATTAGTGAAAAAGGGTACCAAGTTCCAAAAGGTACTGAGCTGGCTATTATGGTTATTTCTGACCGCATTTCAGCGTTTGATTGTATTTGGCAAGGTGAAAACGGCTTAAATGGCGTGCCAGGTAAAGGGATTGCACTGAACTCAGTGGCATCTCATTGGTTTAAGTTATTTGATAAAGCAGGCCTTGCAGGTAATCACATTGTTGATATTCCTCATCCATATGTGTGGATTGTCCGTAAAGCGAGTACGGTTAAAGTAGAAGCGATTGCTCGTCAGTATATTACGGGTAGCATGTGGCGTGATTACGCTAAAGGTACGCGTAATTTCTGTGGTATTGATTTACCTGAGGGCTTAGCCGCGAACCAGAAGCTAGAAGAAGTGTTAATCACGCCATCAACCAAAGGCATTATCCGCGGTGTTGCTGATATTCCAGAAGTTGATGATGTGAATATCACGCGTGAAAACATCACGAATAACTTAGCTGTTTTTAACTTTAAGTCTGAAGACGATGTCGCTAAATACGAGCAATTACTTGTTGAGGGCTTTAAGCTGATCAGTGATGAACTTGCACAGCTAGACCAAATCTTTGTCGATACTAAGTTTGAATTTGGTTATGTTGAAGACATTGATGGCTCAGATAAGCTTATTTACATCGATGAAGTGGGTACACCTGATTCATCACGCATTTGGGATGGCCCTGCTTATCGTGACGGTAAAATTATTGAAAACTCAAAAGAGGGTTTCCGTCAGTTATTAATTAATAACGTACCAGACAGCGACGTGTTATTAAATAAAGACCGCATGGATGAGCGCGAGCAGTTAGCAAAAGATTACACATTGCCAGAATCTGTGATGCTTGAAGTGTCTAATACCTATGTTGGCATTGCCAGCAAAATAATTGGGCAAGAAATTACGATTCCAGCTGATCCTCGTAGTGAGGTCATTGCGATATTAGATAAAGAGTACGGCTTAATTAAGCACGGTTAACTTTTATCAATCAGATTTAGCAATTTGCTAGGTCAATAATACTAAAGCCAAGCTTTTTTCTAAGAAAACAGCTTGGCTTTTTCTTGCTTTTAACGCTTCTAGTCATTAACTTAAACTAAGATTAACCTATACTAATTAGCTAACTAAGCTAAGCAAGGATCTAATTATGTCGATTTTTGCGCATTGTGCTCGCGCTGTGTGTGGTCTTGCAATATTTTTCAGCTCTATAAACTTATTCGCTGCAGATCTTTCGTTTGTTGTGCGTGATCAATCTGGAGAGCCTTTAGCTAACGCCGTTATTGAGCTTGAAAGTTCAGCACATTCGTCACCGCAATCTTTGCCAGTAGCGATAATGGATCAGGTAGATAAACAATTCTCACCGTCAGTTTTAGTGATCCAACCAGGGCAGTCTGTGGACTTTCCTAACAGTGATAACATTCGCCACCATGTATATTCATTCAAGCACAGTAAAGTATTTGATATTAAATTATATTCAGACCGTCCAGAGCAGCCGGAGCGCTTTGAAGACCCTGGTGTTGTTGTGCTGGGTTGTAATATTCATGACTCAATGGTGGGGTATATCTATGTGGCAAATTCGAACAAAGTCATAAAAACCAATGCTGATGGCAAAGTGACTCTAAACGGCGTGACTTTACCTACTACCTTTACTGTGTGGCATCCTAATCAATTAACACCGCTCACTAAAAAGCAATCAGTCACCTTATCTGAGCAAGGCAAAGATGTAAGCATTAACGTTCAAGAACCTGCACCACGAAACACATTTGGTGAAATGTTTAAGGGCAACAATGATTAATAGTTTAAGAGGGCGCATCATTGCATTGTGTGTGAGCCTAGTCCTTTTGACTAGCTTAGTTAGCTTGGTAAGTTCCTGGTGGTCAGCGAATCGCTTTAATGATCAAAAGTTACTTGAAGACATTAATGTTGCTGAAAATGTTTTTAAACAGTATCTAAGTGCTAAAGAAAGTTTATTACTTACAGCTGCAAAAGTGTTGACCGCTGATTTTGGGTTTAAGCAAGCGGTTGCTACTCAAGACGCAGACACAATTAGTAGTGTGTTGAATAATCACAGTCGTCGCATAAATGCTGATGTGATGATGCTAATTGATTTATCTGGGCAATTAATTTCCGCAAATACTGATTTTAATCATACGCCTAGTGAATTTACCCCATTAATGAATCAGCTTATGGTCAATGCTGATCAATCGAACTTCATTGTGTTAGATAAAACGCTTTATCAGGTCATTTTATTGCCAGTTCGAGCTCCTCGTACTGTGGCATATAGTTTAGTGGGATTTGAAATCACAGACCGTGTGGCTGAAGAGCTGAAAAATCTCACCACGATGGATGTTAGTTTTATTGGCGAAGATGATGGTGTGGTTGAAACATCACTGGCCGAGCAGCCAAAAAATAACTCAGTATTAGCGCATTTTAATACGCAAACAACACAACGTATTTTTGGTGAAAAGCCCGTTTATCGTAATCGACTTGTGCAGTTACCCTCTCTACCAGGACATTTAGTTTCTGTATTGTTAAGTGCAGATCTTACTCATAGTTACCGAGAATTTGAGCAGCTGTTTTTTACTATTATTATTCTTGCTGCCATAACGGTTGTGATAGGTGTACTTACTAGTGGCATATTAGCAAAAAACCTTACCACTCCCTTATCAAAGCTCACCTCACTGGCACAACAATTTGCGCTTGGAAACTATAAAGCTGAGTTTGTAGGTAATAAGCAAAGTACAGAAATCATTACCTTAGTTGATGCATTTAATAACATGGGTAATGACATAAAAGAGCGTGAGCGGCAAATAAGTTTTCAAGCAAGTCATGACTCTTTAACGGGCTTTTTAACCCGCTCTGCGATGTTAGAAGCAATGGAGTCATTATTTGAAGAAGGTGCAGAATACACGCTGGTTGCAATCGATATACGTGGCTTACGTCATATTAATGATAAGTTAGGACCACGTATTGGTGATGATTGTTTAAAAGCGGTTGCACAACGTATTGCCGAATTTGCAGCGCACTCAAAAGGAATGAACGCACGTATTGGGGGGGATGAGTTTTTAACCATTCTGCCAGCAAGAGATACCGGGCAGTTTAAAGATGCTGTCATGAAGATGCTTGCACAATTACAAGCGGGTTATTTAATTCAAAGCTTAAACATCACGTTACGCTTTAGTGTAGGAGTTGTGCATTGCTTTTCACAAAGTGTCAGTCCTGAAGATCTAATGAGACGAGCATTGATTGCGGTTGACACCGCTTCTTGTGAGCACAAAGCCATTCATTATTACCAAGAAGGCGAAGATGAAGAACACCTTGAGCGTTTAGCGATTATTGATGAATTAAAGCAGGCATTATTGGATGATGATGGTCAGTTGTTTATGACTTATCAACCTAAGCTAAATATTAAAACACAGCGTATTGATAAAGTTGAATCGCTGATCCGTTGGCAGCGAAAAGACGGTCAATGGGTGTCTCCAGAGTTGTTTATCGACTTAGCAGAACAGTCGGGTGTTATTGTTGAGCTGACATCATGGGTTGTGAAGACCGTGGTTTCGCAAGTTGCACAGTGGCAACAGCAAGGGATTACGATGCAAGCTGCTATTAATGTTTCTGCACAAGATATTGCTTATCCTCATTTTTATTCGCACCTAGCAAAACAGCTAGAGCAACATAATTTAAGTGGCCATTTGATCACGATAGAGCTAACAGAGCGCGACATGATCGAAAATGAAGAGCAAGGCATTAAAGCGCTAGAAAACTTAAAAACATTAGGTGTAAAAATATCACTTGATGACTATGGCGTTGGGCAAACCTCATTGGGGCGCTTGAAGCTACTACCTATTGATGAGTTAAAGCTGGATAAGTGTTTTATTTTACAACTCGATCAATCGAAGCAAGATCAATTTATTGTTGAGTCAACGGTGAACTTAGGCCACCAGTTAGGTTTCTCTGTTGTAGCTGAAGGTGTTGAAAATAAACCATCGCTAGACTTATTGATAGACATGAAGTGTGATTATGCACAAGGTTACTATTTGAGTAGACCACTAAAATCAGAGCAATTTTTGCAGTGGTTAGAGGTATACAATGAAGCATCTTAATGGTTTTTTTAGCTTAGTTCTTTTAGCTTTTGCAAGTACGGGGCACGCAGCTTCAGGAAAATTATTAGCAACACCAGGCGTATCGCAAGTTGAAGGCAGCGCTGGCGGCGGTATCGTACCTTGGGCGCAACTTGCGGGCTATGCAAGCGATAACGAAATAGCCATCAATGGTTTTTGTAGCCGTGCAGATGTGAGTGATTACAGCTTAGATGTATGTGGTGCACAAGTTAACTTTTATGATCGTGTTGAGCTTAGCTACGCGGAGCAGCGCTTTGAAGTTCCTGCATTAAATACCGATATTGAGCAATCAATTACTAGCGCAAAAGTACGTGTCTATGGCGATATTGTTTACAGTAAATGGCCACAGTTGAGCGTGGGTGTACAACATAAATCATTGGATGATGGGAGTATTGCAAACCTATTAGGTGCAAAAGACACCAGCGGTACTGATATCTACTTAGCTGCCAGTAAGTTGCACTTGGGCGCTCTTGCAGGTTACAACTGGTTTTGGAATACCACCTTTCGCTACAGCGATGCGAATCAACTAGGTTTGTTAGGCTTTGGCGGTGCTGATAGCGATAAAGAGGTATTATTTGAAGCATCGACAGCGGTGTTTTTAACGCACCAATTAGCTGTAGGGGTTGAGTATCGTGAAAAATCCAACAACCTTGGCTTAGGGGAGCAAGATTGGCAGGATGTGTTTATTGCCTGGTTTCCTAATAAACATGTAAGTGTAACAGCTGCGTGGCTCGATTTAGGGCGTATAGCTGGTGCTGACGACCAAACTGGTTGGTATCTTTCTGTAACAGGGTATTGGTAATGATGAAACGTCTTTTTATTCTAGTGTGTTGTATTACTTTTCTTGGTTGTGCAGGCAAAAGTAATAACACCGTTTATCAGCAGATAGGCGGCCAACAAGGTATTGAAAGTCTGGTCGATAGTTTTATCAATCAAATAGGCCGTGATGCTGATATTTTGCCTTATTTTAAGCAAACGAATGTTGCACACTTTCGTCAAGGATTCATTATCCACTTGTGCAGTGTTACCAATGGCCCATGTGAGTATCAAGGTGATAGCATGGTCGATATCCATACTGGCATGCATATCACAGAGAAAGACTTTAATCGAGTTGTTGAACTATTAATAAACGCGATGGATGAGCAACAGATCCCGCAAACAGTGCAAAACAAGATTTTAAGCCGTTTAGCACCCCTTCGCCCTGAAGTCATTAATATTTAGCTTTTAACAAACTTTTTATTGATGGCTGAAACAAAAATGTAATTTATGTACAATGGCCGGCATTATCAACTATAAAGCTGTAAAAAATGCAACTATACTTTGATGTTCAACATCTTTATTACATTCCGCAGTACACCCCTGTATTAAAGGAGTTGTTATCAAATGGTCACCAAGTGTCGATGGTTTTCTATGAAAATCAAGATGCACGCAGTTTGGCTGCATGTAAAAGGTTTATAGAAGAACAGGGTATTAATGCGTTTTGGTTAACAAATAAAGAGGAAACCTTCTCTTTCTATCAAAACTCAGACGCAGATTGGGTTATTTTTGGTAATACCTTTGCCGGGGCTGAGCAGCTCAATAAGAAAACGGCGTTGATGCAACATGGTATTGGCCCCAAGCAGTGTTATTATGATGTATCGCATAATAAAACAACGGTACGTTTTGTTGAGGGAGAGCACAGGTTGCAGCGCCTCCAAGCGTTATACCCAGACGGTAACTTTGTTGATAGTGGCTACGCCAAATTAGATCCTATTTTCAACCAAACAATGAGTCATATTGACCTCAGTCGCTTAGGGTTAGACCCTAGTAAAAAAACACTTTTATATGCCCCTACTTTTTATCCAAGCTCGATAGAGTGTATGAGTGACAGTTTTCCTGCACACTGTGAGAAGTTTAATATCATCATTAAGCCGCACTTCTTTAGCTTGTTTAAACAAAAGTACAAAAAGCAGCGAACAAAACTTCAGCGATGGTCAGAGTTTAAAAATGTTTATGTAGCGAACGAGCATGACTTTGATCTAACGCCTTTTTTAGCAATCGCTGATATTATGGTATCTGATGCTTCATCAGCCATATTTGAATTTGCAGCACTTGAAAAGCCTGTCGTATGGTGTGATTTTTATAAGTTACGCTGGTCATATCGTGGTATTTTTTCATTCCGACTTAAATCTCGATTAGATGAAGATATTAAATACTTCAACAAGCTTTGCTCTCGGGCAGGAGACTATAACGAGTTGCAAACTATACTTAACTCCGATTTTTGTGAGACAGCAGAGTTTAAAGAGTCAAGAAAACACATTATTAATAAACTAGCGGGTAAAACGGACGGTCGCTCAGCTAAAAGAATAGTATCTTATTTAGAGGAGCATAAATGAAACGTGTAATAACGTTTGGAACATTTGATATTTTCCATGTGGGACATATTAATATTTTGGAACGGGCAAAAGCTTTGGGCGATTATTTAATCGTTGGAGTATCTTCTGATGAACTAAATCAAACTAAAAAGGGTCGTAAGCCTGTATATAGTGAATCAGACAGACTGAAAATTATTAGTTCTCTAAAGTGTGTTGATGAAGTGTTTGTCGAACACTCTCTTGAACTAAAAGGCGAATATATTAAAAATCATCAAGCTCACCTACTTGTTATGGGCGATGATTGGGCAGGACGCTTCGATCAATTTAAACATCTATGCGATGTGACTTATTTAACGCGAACCCCTTCTATATCGACTACAGAAATAATTGAGGTCGTAAGGCAGCCATAATACTGTCATCTAAAATTAACATAATAGCTATATGCACATTTATCTTCTTTCTAATTTAGGTTTTAAGATTTTCTCATATGGCTTTTATTTTTATCTCTCGCAGCAATGTACATGCACGCTATTATAAAAAATTAATTAAACAACTATCCTTCAATTGCACACTGCATATTATGGGCGTACCGCGATTAGGCGCTTTAAAATACCTAAAAATAGCGTCGCAAGTTGACTTTAATAAAGTTATTGCAAATCAACTATTACGCAAGCAGGCACGAAATAGCTTGTGGAGTAATGCAGTAATCATAAAAGTTTATACGATGTTTATGTTATGTGTAGAGCGCTGCCGCTTTGCTAAGTACTATGATTTACTTAAATCAGAGTCACCCGAAGCATTGGTGATTTGGAATGGCAATAAGCTGCCAAATATCACAGTATGTATGGCTGCTAAACAGCTAGGACTGACTACTTATTTTTATGAAAATGGGCTGCTACCGGGCACGACTAGTTTAGATCCGAGTGGTATTAACTATGCTGCATCTTTGCCAAGAAACAGTCAGTTTTATTTGAATTTCGACAAAGCTAACCAGCTACCATTTTCAGCTCCTGAGTTAATCCCTCGTATAAATCATAAAAAGCGTTGTCAATTTGATGCTATTGAGCTGCCCGAAAGGTATCTTTTTGTGCCTTTTCAAGTGCCTCATGATACACAGATAGCATGTTATTCACCTTGGTTAAAATCAATGGAAGCGTTATATGATGCAGTTGTGGCCTCGGTGAGAGAATTAGCAGATCCAAACCTTAAAGTTGTATTTAAAGAACACCCATCTTGGCATAAGCATTATGCGCACTTGTACGACAAAGACGACGTTGCAATTTTTGCAAATGGCAACTGTACTCGAGAACTCATCAATGGCGCTGAGGCAGTAATTACAATTAACTCGACAGTCGGCTTAGAGTCCTTATTACTAGATAAACAAGTGATTACCTTGGGACTTGCTTGTTACAACATTGATGAGCTTGTACTACACGCCAGTGATCAAGCTACTTTGATTAAGTCCTTAGAAAAACTACAAAATGGCTGGCAAGCAAATAGTATTGTAAGAGATAAATTTTTTACTTACTTAAAGCATGTGTATTGCTTGCCCGGTGTTTGGAAAGAATGTACAACTGAGCATGTTGAAGCGGTCGAAAAGCGCTTAACTCAGCAAGATACATTTGTACAGCTATCGCAAAAGGAAAGTTAATGAAAAACATTGTCTCGCCAGAGTGGCTTAACGAGCATTTAAACCACGATAATTTGGTTATTTTTGATGCCGGAATGGTGCGTCCTGGCCTGCCTGGGGAATATGCGCCTAAAGCAATGCTACCTAATGCACAGCGTTTTGATTTTAAAAATACGCTGGCAGATAGCACTAACCCTGTACCAAGTATGATGTGCAGTAGCGAGCAGTTTACAGAACATATGCAGTTTGCGGGGGTTAACCAAGACTCACTGGTTGTAATTTATGAAGACCAAGGCTTATTCAGTTCAGCGCGTGCGTGGTGGATGTTTAAAGCCATGGGTTTTGATAACGTAAAAGTTTTAAGTGGCGGTTTAGCTAAGTGGCAGGTACTTGGCTTTGCAACACAAGCAAGCTATTCAGCTGCTTCTGGGCAAGGCAATTTTGTTGCAAGCCCGCGTGCTGATTACTTTATTAGTGCTGAGCAAGTGCTTAACTCACTTGATGAGCAAAGCACACTAACACTCGATGCACGCCCTTATGCTCGATTTACAGGAGAGCAAGCTGAGCCGCGTGAAGGTATGCGCAGTGGTCATATTCCTAATAGTCGTTGTTTATCGCTGTCAACCGTATTGAATGATGGTGAGCTTAAACCGCTTAGCGAGTTGCAGGCATTATTTGAGCAACATATAGCGCCGCATCATACCCAATTGCAATTTAGCTGTGGTTCGGGTGTGACCGCTTGTGCAATAGCATTGTGTGCCGATGAATGCGGTTACGCTAACTTACGTGTTTATGATGGCTCTTGGAGTGAATGGGGCGCTCGTCACGACCTACCTATTGAAACAGGCCCGCATCAATAAACTCAGCGTAATTTTGCCAGCTGCCGATACTGTTTTTATTCAGTGGCTGGCGAATTTGTTTTTTACTTGCGGTGGCTGATGCTGCATTGTTTTTATAAAAAGTTAGGCAGTTTTCCTGCCAGCTTAAATCACAAAAAGCATAGAGCTTCTGAGTTTGTTGGGTAGGCTCGGCCACTAATTGCTCATAGCTTTGTAAAAAAACGTTTTCAGGATACTTGTTGGCAAAATGACTGACTAAAGCCAAGTAATCTTGATGGAATGAGGCTATATCTTCAAGTGTAAAGCTGTAGTGATGAAACACACTTTGCGGGCTATACATCTGCCTAAAATTGGCAATGCTGCAATCACGCCACTCCCGTTGCATACAAACGATTTTAGCATTAGGAAATGCCGCTAAAATAAAATCAATATAGTAAAAGTTAAATGGCTGTTTATCACAACTTATAAGTCCATCACTCAGCAGCTGTGCTCTTTGCTGATAGCTAGCGAGTGCTTTAGTTACAGCGGTTGATGAATAAGCTTTATCAAGCATTTCGCTATCAATCACACGAGCTGATTGCGTGGCGTGTTGTATCAATTGCGCAATATCATTTAATTCCCCAATACCTCGTAGCTGTGTACTTTGATTTAGGATTTTTTCAACTAAGGTTGTGCCAGAGCGGGGCATGCCAACAACAAAAACTGGTGAGAACTCAGAGTCACTACTTGCAAGTACTTGCTGCTTACTTTGCGTAATGAGTTTTTGACAAAAGCGGTGGTGTTGGCTTGCTTGATAATTAAGTTTACTTGCTATGGCTTGCTTACTTAGTGCAAAGTACTTAAATGCATTTTTGTAGTCATTGAGGTGCTCATAATTAAGAGCAAGACTATGAAAATACACTTGTTGTTCAACAATGCTTTTTTCTTTATCCGCTAAAGTTTGTAGTTTTTGAATATGTTGCTCTGCATCTAGAACAGTATTGAGTTCAGCCTGCGAATAGTGGGCTTGATAAAAACTAGCTTGCTTTGTGGTTAGTTGCTGTAACAAGCTTTTAGCTTCATTGAACAGTCCGTGAATTTTATAACACACCGCCAAATTATAGCTAATTTGTAGGTTATCTTTATTGCGTTGGTAGGCTGCTTGTTGAAAGCTAAGGGCGTCGTCATAATGCCCTAAACGGGTGGCAATATTAGCTAATGTATCAAAGTCAGCGGCGCTAAAGTCAGCTGTTTGCAACGCGCTTTGATAGTGTACAGCTGCATTACTTACTTTGCCTAACAGTACGTATAACTTGGCAAGGGCTAAATGGTAAATCGCAAAAGAGGCTAGGCTTAGCGCTTTTTCAAGGAGTTTAATCGCTTTGTTGATATCACCAGCTGCGGTGTTAACTTCGCTGAGTAAAAAGTAACAAACGTGGTCTTCAGGATTTTGCTTTAGGCGCTGCACAAGTAGGTAATGTGCATCGTTTAGTTGCTTGTTGCTTAACAACTGTTGGATATGAGCGCGAAGCGCTTGTTGGGTATCATTTAGCATAAGCGCATATTATATCAATTCACCAGAATACTTAATTATTAAAAAGCCCTGCCTAAAGGTGGCAAGGCTTTTATGGGTATGTTTAATTACAGCTCAAAGTTGTAGCTAAACTTCATACCGATAGTACGAGGCGCAGTGGTGTAGTGACCATAAACACGCTGTAGCTCAGGTAGCTCTTTATTAAGCTCAGCATATTGCGACATACCAGCCCAAGACTTATCACGACGTACAGAAGTGAATGCATATTTATCGAATAAGTTGTCTACGTAAAGCGTTGCAGACCACATATCGCCAGTAATTTTGGCAGATAAGTTACTTAGTGCATAACCCGGTAATACTTCGCCGTCAGCTTTTAAGCCTACTTTGGTGATCACATCGCTTTGCGCTGTGATACCGTAGTTTACACTTAATAACTTATCACCTAAGACATCTTGCTCGTAACGAAGACCAAACGAGAATTGATGCTCAGGAGCGCCCGGTAAACGGTCGCCTTTAGCACCATCATAGTAGCTTTGGTACTGCGCTAAGTCATCGCCTAACACACCAAATAAGTAAGGTGCATCTTCGGTCAATTCAGCCTTTGCATACGCGTATGTCGCATATGCAGCCCAATTATCACCAATCATTGCGCGAGTAGAAAGCTCAACACCTTTCGAATTAGCAGAGCCTGCGTTCGAGGTAATTAATTCTTGGCCATTTACAGTGCTGCTACCAACTTGCGCATCTTTCCAATCAACATTAAATAGCGCTGCATTGAAGTGTAGGCGGTTACGTAACCATGACGACTTAAAGCCTAGCTCATAGTTGACTGTTGTATCTGGCTTGTAATCTTCTTCGTTTGGTAGAGCACAAACAATTTGTTGTTCAGGTAGTACATCAGGGCACGGGGCAATACCGTTACCACCACCAATACGGAAACCCTCACTCACGGTAAAGTAAGCAAGCACACCATTATCGAATGTATAGTTAGCATTAAACTTGAATAAGTTTCCGTTATCGCTGGCGCTTACATTTTCCATAACTAGATTATCGAGTGAATCAAAATCCCCTGAGTAAAGCGGTGTTGCAGAACCTGATGTTGTTGATACATCGTATTCGTAAAAACGAGCACCTAAAGTTATATCAAACTGATCTGTGATGCTGTAGCCGATTTCACCAAAAAGTGCTTTTTCTGTGGTTTCACTATCTGAAATTAGAATATACTCAAGGTCTTGTTCAACATTGGGAATACCGCCACCCCAATACTCAGTCAGACCCGGCGTGTACTCACGGTCATCTGAGTAACTTTCTACTTTGTTGTAGAAGCCGCCTACAATCCAGTTAAAAGCACTATTACTATTTGATACTAAACGAAGCTCTTGCGTAAAGGTATCGCGATCTGAGGTATCGTGCGTGTAGCCAACAAAAGAAGGGAAGTCAGCATAACCTGACCAAATATCGTAAAGTAGATCAGTTTGATCGCGTTGACCAGACTGCTCATAGCTAGACCAACCAGATGCAGATACCAGCTCAGCAAAACCAAGATCTGCTTTTACTTCTAAACTTAATAAATCATTTTCTTCTTCGCCAGGCTCAAGTACACGAGCTACGTTTTCGTACTTTCCTGGGACACCTTGTAGTGCACTACTATCAGCAAGTGAGCCGTATTGCGATGTCGAGTTACCGCCATTTTCTTGCTTTTGATAAAAGTAGTTTAGCGTTGCATCAACATCTTCGGTTGCAAGCCAACGCAGTGATAAACGTGCTGTGGTGATTTGCTCATCGTTAACATCGCTTACGCTTTTTAAGTTGGCATTTACATCGCTGCTGTCTGAAAAGTCAGGGTTTGGGTTTGATACACCCGGTTCTTGAACCACGTGCGTATAGTCAATGTAACCAGGGTTATCGTAATAGTTTAAGCTGGCACGAAATGCGAGTTTTTCTTCAATAAGCGGAGTGTTGAATACCACGCCAAACTCACCGCCGGTGCCGTCGCTTTCGTTGATACTAAATACATCACCTGTAACCTGACCTTCTGTTAGATCTAGATCGGGCTGCTTAAGTAAGTAACGGATCGCACCGCCTAAAGTTCCCGCACCATAAAGTGTACCTTGTGGACCAATTAACACCTCTACACGGTCAACATCAGTTAAACGTAAGTCGATGCTAAGTGGAATTTCACCAACATAAGTGGCCACTGTGCCACTATCAGAAATACGATCAGAGGTATTTGTGTTTAAACCACGAACGATTATCGGAGAACCTTCACGGCCACCTTGATCAGAAATTGTTAAGCCTGGTACCCAGCGCGCGACATCTTCAAGATCACCAATGTTTTGGTCGCTAATTACATCACCATTTAGGGCTGTGATATTAAGCGGTGCATCTTGCACTGAACCTGCACGTCGTGTTGCAGTGATTTGAATAGTTTCAATTGATTTATCAACTTCTATAGCATCTTCAGCTGCAAACGTCATATTGCTATTGATTAAAACCGCAGAAATTGCACTTGCAAGTAGAGCAGGCTTAAAGGTGTTCATGATTGATTCCGATTATGTTGTAGTAAATTTATGCTCAAAAATTAAACAAAGTTAATAATTTAAGCGTAATTCTAGAGTGAATTAGTGAATTTATATCCAATTATAATGTATTTTTATTCTTTTCGTCATGTCTTATTTGCAAAAAAATTCACGTTATTTGAATAAATACTCTAGTGAGGAGTCGTTAGTCATTGAAGGGACAATGAGTACACCCGTTGGTGCAGCACTTACCACGCTTTAAAAAGAACCAGCGGCTAAACACCATATAGTTGTTTTCTAATGTGTAATCGAGGTTTTCAATCAAATTACCATGCTGGTAAAAGGGTTTCGCAAAGGCTATTTGCTCAGCCAGGGGCTGTTCATATAGTTTTGATAAAAAGATATTTATCTGTTTTATAGTACACTCACGACATAAGCAGGATGTTGCATTATTAATAGGTAAGATTGCAGGCAGTTCGTTACACCAGCAGGCATTTATATCATCAGCACGACATGTTAATGAGGCACCGCAGTGTGAGCAGGTAAGGGTTGTCATTGAGTCAAGGATTAACCGGTCAGTTTAAAAGGTAAGCATAGCAAATGGATAAATTACACGCATTAAGTCAGTTCGCTTGTTTTGGGGAGCTTTGGGATGAGGCTATCACTGTAATTGCTGCCTGCCCAGATAGCCAAGAGGGTGAATATATATTGACCAAGGCAGTATTTCGCCAAGTTCTAGAGCGAGCCATTAATGGTGAAATTGATTTTGACGATCTGGTGCTTTGGGCCAGTGTTTTAGAGTCTCGTCAAGATATAGATGAGAGCGCCGTTGAAGGTGCTGTGTATGCTTTAAGTAATCATGAACAAATGGGTGAACTTACAAAGATGACATTAGTAAGGTTGTTAGCCTTGGTATAAAAATAACTCATCATTAGATGGTAGATTTCTATTACCATTAATTTTAGCTACAATATGCGCCGTTTAATTTTTCGGTAATCACAGTGGCTAATATTTTTAATAACGCAGTTTTAGCGCTTCGCGCACAGCAAATGAGCGAATCAAGGCGCGAATTTAAAGCACGAGGTGCAAAGCTTACTCGTTGTGAGCGTTGTTTATTAGCTGAAAACTATTGCATTTGTGAAGGTGTTGAACAAGCGCAGTGTAATGCCGCAGTGTGTTTACTGATGTATCATAATGAAAGCTTTAAACCATCGAATACAGGGCGTTTGATTGCTGAAATTATTCCTGAAAACTATGCATTTAAGTGGGACAGAACAGAACCTGATCACGCATTATTAGCCTTATTACAAGACCCACAATATCAGCCAATGGTGATTTTTCCGGCGAGTGATGTTGAAGATGAAACGCGAGTAATCGATGAAGTATCGCCACAGCAAGGTAAGCGCCCATTGTTTATCTTTTTAGATGGTACTTGGCGTGAAGCAAAAAAGATGATTCGCAAAAGCCCTTATTTAGATAACTTACCTGTATTGTCTATTACCCCAGAAAAGCTTTCAGATTATCGTTTACGAGTTGCTCCACATGAGCATCAACTTGGTACAGCTGAGGTCGCGATAATGGTGCTTGCTCTTGCAGGTGAAGTAGATGCTACACAAAAGCTCGAAACGCACTTTATAAAGTTTAGGGATGCATATTTACTAGGAAAGCGAAATAAAGGACGCCCAGAGTAATACTACTTTGCTTAATTAATCCCTCAAAATGATTAAGTATTGTTGCGGATTGGAATAACTATTTTTAGGCAAAAGAAAAGCGCGAACTATTGCTAGTCGCGCTTGCGGAATCTTCTTAATTTTTTGCATCCTGCAATTGAATCTAATCAACTCCCTAAACTTTGCCTATCCATGCGATTGCACTTTACTTTTTGGTTCTATGCAATGTAAGGCTTTCCAGCCTTGTTTCCTTGTCACTCCTTTACATCCATGCGGGTAATTTCTTTACCTATCCTTTACGCGTCGTCCTGACACATATCCATATGTTAGCAATTCCATTGCGATACCTTTCGGCCTGTCCTTTAATCCACTTTTTAAACATCCTGTATAACAACGTCCTGTTGTTATGCCATTTCACATCATCCTGATGTTGTCCTTAGTGTGTCATTCCATTGCGTTACTCTTCCTGAGCCTGTCCTTAGTTCCTTTTTATCCTAATGAACCTTATTCCGCGGTTTTATGAGTAATACTTCCATATCCGTTTACTCATTAAGCTTCTTGCTTAGTTGTTGTATATAAGTATAGGGAATTAGTGAGCATCGAATAGGTCAAAATCGCAATTAAAATAACGGTTACATTATTGTAATTAATAATAAATCACTATTTATCAATGCTTTAAGCTTTTTTAGGGGCGGTTTTTCGAGTTTTTTTACTCAATAACTGCCATTTAGGTGAGATATATCTTACAAGTAAGTTCTCAAATGGCAGTACATAAAGTTATAGGGGGAATATAAACGGGTGCACTTTTAGCAGAGTATAGGTAAAATATTTTGATAATTGTTATTATTTAGGTGCCAACAATGAAAAAAACAGCCTTACTGATTTTGACTACTTTAATGAGTACGTCAGCACTTTCTGCCGATGTGGTTAATATTTATTCGTTTCGTCAACCATTCTTAATTCAGCCAATTTTAGATGACTTCACCAAGCAGACTGGTATTAAAACCAATGTGGTGTTTGCGAAAAAAGGCTTAATTGAACGTGTGAAACGTGAAGGTAAGCACAGCAAAGCTGATTTGGTGCTTACTTCAAACTTTAGCGCACTTATTCAATTAGAAGATCTTGGCTTAACTCAATCAATAAAAAGCGATGTTATAGATGCAAATGTTCCTAGCACATTTCGTGATGCTGATGGCCAATGGATCGCTTTAACGAAACGAGTTCGTAATGTTTACTCTTCAAAAGAGCGTGTTGGCGCACTCGCTGATTTAAGTTATGAAGACTTGGCTGATCCTAAATATAAAGGCAAAATCTGTACTCGCTCAGGTAAGCATCCATACAATTTAGGTTTAGTTGCTTCTATGGTTGCGCACCATGGCGAAACAAAAACTAAACAATGGTTAGAGGGCGTTAAAGCCAATTTAGCACGTAAGCCACAAGGTAACGACAGAGCGCAAGTCAAAGCTGTGAAAGAAGGATTATGTGATCTGGCATTAGGCAACAGCTACTATTTTGGTAAAATGATGCAAGATGAGCAGCAAAAGTCATGGGCTGAAGCGGTTAATATTAACTTTCCAAACCAAACCAGTCGTGGCTCACATATTAATGTTTCGGGTGTTGTTATGACGCGATACGCTAAAAATCCGGAAAATGCCTTGAAACTGATTGAGTATATGACCGACAATAAAGCGCAAAATATGTATGCTTCGGTCAATATGGAATACCCAGTAAAGCAAGGGGTTGCATTGTCTGAGATGGTTGCGTCATGGGGTGAGTTTAAAGAAGATAGTCTTGCTCTTGATGAAATAAGTAAATACCGTCCTGTTGCGTTAAAGCTTATTGACGAAGTAAAGTTTGACTTATAACGAGGTTTTTCCTCGTCTTTTATAAAAGCTGTTTTTTAACAGCTTTTATTTTATCTGGTATTAATCCACTTATGCATGTGAAGTTTTCGTTGTCGCGTTGGCAAGTATTGGCTTGGCTAATCGGTTTGCTACTTGTTACGCCGCTAGGTTTTTTATTGTTTGAATCTCTGCAAGGTGGTTCGGATGTCTTTCAGCATTTATTCGATACTGTTTTGTGGGACTACACGCGTAATACCCTTGTACTCATAGCAGGGGTTGGGTTATTGAGCTGTGTTATTGCGCTGCCGCTTGCGTGGTTGACTGCGTACTGTGAATTTCCTGGTCGAAAACACTTTGAATGGGCACTGATGCTGCCTTTGGCAATGCCAACTTATCTCATTGCTTATGTTTATACGGACTTACTTGATTATGCTGGGCCTGTGCAAATTGCGCTCAGGGACTGGTTTGATTGGCAGTCACCCGATGATTATTGGTTTTTTGATATTCGAACTTTGCCGGGTGCAATTATTATGATTGCATTAGTACTGTATCCGTATCTTTATCTTATTTTTAAAACGGCCTTAAGAGAGCAATCTTTTAAATTAGTGCAAGCTAGTCAGTTAATGGGGTTATCGCCATTACAAAGCTTTTTACGGGTAAGTTTACCGCTTGGTCGAGGGGCAATTGTGGCAGGAGTTACGTTAATCAGTATGGAAGCTATGGCTGATTTTGCCACTGTTAATTACTTTGCAGTGAGCACACTAACGACCGCTGTTTACGATACCTGGCTTGGCTATTATTCATTAACCGCTGCGGCAAAAATATCAGGCATTATGCTGCTTATTTTGTTTCTCACTATTATGGTTGAGCGCTTTAGTCGTCGTAATCAAGCTGTGTATGAACGCCAGTCGAGCATTAACAGCGCAACTTTATATCGCTTTAAAGGTAGCACAGCATGGGCTGCAAGTTTAGTCTGCACAGTTGTGTTGGTACTTGCTTTTGTCTTGCCAGTTGGAGTGCTTGTTAAATACGCCATTGTTTATGCGGATGAAGCATGGAATGGGGCATTTTTTAATTATGCTTGGCAGAGCTTTAAAGTCGCCATTGCTGTCAGCCTAGTGACAATCCTTCTTAGCTTGTTGGTACTGTTTTATCAGCGTATTGCTAAACAAGCGTATCCACTCATTCCGGGGCGTTTAGCAAGTACGGGTTATGCGCTACCGGGTACGGTACTGGCGATTGCGGTATTGTTACCACTAACACAAATTGATGATGCACTTAATCAATGGCTTGAACCAATAGGTTTATCGCCGGGTTTACTTCTGAGTGGGACATTATTTGCGATGATTTTTGCGTATATTGTGCGCTTTTACGCGATTGCACATGGCGCCCTTGAAAGCAGCTTTTTACGTATTAGCCCTTCTCTTGATATGGCAAGTCAATCTATGGGTAAAAGTGCATTTCAAACCTTGTATAAAGTACATCTGCCTTTACTTAAACGCGGCATTTTAACCGCTGGGCTTCTGGTATTTATTGAATGTATGAAAGAGCTACCCGCGGCCTTGTTATTACGACCGTTTAATTTTGAAACTCTTGCAACTCATGTTTTTCAATATGTTAGTGATGAGCAGTTAGAGTTAGCGTCTATCTCAGCCCTATTTATTGTGTTAGTCGGGCTTATTCCTTTGTATTTCGTTAATCGTTCGATGGAGCAAAATCATTCATGAGTCATTTGATAATTAAAAATTTAGCTTATCAATACAATGGCACTAAGGTATTGGATGCGCTTAATTTGAATGTTGAACAAGACGAAATCGTTTGCCTGCTGGGGGCAAGTGGTTGCGGTAAAACAACGACGTTAAAAGCGATTGCCGGAATTATAGAGCCCTCACAAGGTTTTATGAGCATTGATTCGCTTGTCGTTAATGACGACAAGCATTTTGTTGCACCAGAAAAACGTAATATTGGCATGATGTTTCAAGATTACGCGTTATTTCCTCACTTATCGGTGAGCGACAATATTGCATTTGGTTTAACCAATATGAGTAAGTCGCAAAAGCGTGAGCGCGTGGATGAAATGCTGATCTTAGTTAAGTTAACTGGCTGTGCAGAACGTTATCCGCATCAATTATCAGGTGGTCAACAACAGCGTGTTGCAATTGCTCGTGCGCTTGCTTATAAACCCAGCTTGTTATTACTTGATGAGCCATTTTCTAATATCGATACGCAGGTTCGCTTTGAGTTAATTGCCGACATCCGCCGTATCATTAAAGCTCAGCAAGTATCAGCAGTATTTGTTACCCATTCGAAGGAAGAGGCGTTTGCGTTTGCTGACACCTTGGCTGTAATGCATGGTGGAAAAATAGCCCAACAAGGCTCATCAGAACAGTTATTTAGCCAACCTAACTCAAAGGAGGTTGCAGAGTTTCTTGGTACAGGCATATACTTAACGGCGAAAGTCTTAACGCCAACTGAATACGAAACGGCGTTTGGTGTAATACATTCACTCACAGTAAATAACAGTGCTCACAAACAAGGGCAAGTTTATGTACGGCCTCATTATATTCAGTTATGTGAAGCTGATCAGAGTGATGAAAATAGCCTGACAATTTTGCACAGACGCTTTATAGGCACACGTTATGTTTATCGTGTGAATATAGCGGGGCAGGAGTGTGAAGTCGCTGCAGAGCAAGACCGCGTGTTTGCAGTTGAGCAGCCTGTAAAAATAAAAATAATGCCGCACACAGTCAATTTTTTTCATGATTAGTACTACTTAACAATCTTGAATTCTTGGCTAGGTGCAAATAACGAGAAGCTAAGGATTCACTATGGCGCAAGCGCAATCTGGGATTTGTGCTGAAGCAAACTTACATGGTTTGCACCTGTTTTTTAATGTTTATGATGGCCATGACGAGTCATTACGTAAAAAGCTAAAACGCGTGAGCGTCATTCAAGATGAGTTTGCGGATCAGTTCTCAGAAGCCATGCTGTCGTGCGTGGTTGCGCTTGGTGCGCAATATTGGCCGCATATTTTGCCTGAGTTTATTCCAAGTCAATTACAAAGCTTTCCTAATGTGACTCATAGTGAACATGTTATGAGTGCACAGCCATTTGATTTATTTGTACAAATTCGTTCAGACCGTGAAGATGTTAACCATCTTTTTGCCCTACAGATCTTGAAATTATTTACGCCAGATGTAGAACTTGTGGAGCAAGTGCGTAACTTTCGTTTTTTAGATGGCCGCGACTTTAACGGCTTTATTTATGCGGGTGACACCCCTCATGGTAGACAAAAACGCAGTACCGCATTGATAGACAGGCCGGGGCATTTTGAAGATCAAGGCAGCTACATTCATGTTCAGCGCTTTGTGCACGATTTAAGTGTTTGGCAACATTTGTCGTTATCAGAGCAAGAGCAAATCATGGGGCGTACACGTCTTGATAACACCTTGATTGTGCCCGCTGTAGAAACCAGTCATGCGGTTCGTAGTGAATTAAAAGATGAGCATGGCCAGCCACTATTGCTAAACCAAAGCATGCCATTTGGTGATGTGCATAAGCAGGGAATTTTAATGGTTTCGTGTGCTGCGCAAGGGGATGCGTTTGAACAGGTATTAAAGAGTCGCTTAGGGCAGGGCGATTGCTATGATCATTGGCTCGATTTTACTCAAGCCGATATGGGATCTGCGTTTTTCGCCCCGTCAGTAAACTTTTTAAAGCAGCTTTAAACTGTATCGAATAAAGTGCGCACGCGCTCAAGCGTGACATCGATTTCAGAAATCTTCGCAGGGGCGATAAAAATAGTGTCGTCACCTGCAATCGTACCTAGTACACCATCCGCCTTACCGAGTGAATCAAGTAAGCGAGCAATTAATTGTGCTGCGCCTGGACTGGTGCGAATAATGATCATCATTTCGTTATGCATAATATCGATAACAAGTTGGCGAAGCGGGCTTTTCGCTGTTGGCACACCCATTTCAGCCGGTAAACAATACACCATTTCTTGTTTTGCATTGCGAGTACGTACCGCACCGAACTTGCTTAACATGCGAGAGACTTTACTTTGGCTAATATTATCAAAGCCTTGCTCTTTTAATGCTTCGACAATCTCACCTTGTGAGCCGAAGTTTTCTTCTTTTAATAGCGCTTTAAACGCTTTGATCAGTGCTTCTTGTTTGTCTTGTGGTTGCATGTTGCCGTTTCTTTATTCATAAAATGTAGGGTAATTCTACACAACTCTGCATATTTATGCAGTATTAGTTTACAAAGTCGTCCAAAATGCTGTGTCTTTACAGCCAAGTTTACAACTATGGTCGAAATTATACGCGAAATAAGCAGGATAAATTTGTTTTTAGTCGCTAATTTCATTATCTTTAGGGCCACAAATATTTCCTACCTCAAATTACGGAGAATTCCAATGAAAGTTGCTGTTTTAGGCGCAGCTGGCGGTATCGGCCAAGCATTGTCTTTATTATTAAAAACAAGTTTACCTGCAGGTTCTGAATTATCATTATACGATGTTGCCCCTGTTGTTCCTGGTGTAGCGGTTGATCTTTCTCACATCCCAACAGACGTTAAAGTTGAAGGTTTCGGTGCTGATAACCTAGACGATGCTTTAGTTGGTTGTGATATCGTTCTTATCCCAGCGGGTATGCCGCGTAAGCCGGGTATGGACCGTGCGGACCTTTTCAACGTAAACGCAGGTATCATCAAAACATTAGCTGAAGGCATCGTTAAAAACTGTCCTAAAGCGTTAGTTGGTATCATTACTAACCCAGTAAACGGCACTGTGCCAATCGTTGCTGAAGTATTCAAAAAAGCGGGTACTTACGATGCTGGCCGTGTATTCGGTATCACAACACTTGACGTGATCCGTTCAGAAGCATTTGTTGCTGAACTTAAAGGTTTAAGCGCTACTGACGTTAAAGTTCCAGTGATCGGTGGCCACTCAGGCACTACAATCCTTCCTCTTCTATCTCAAGTTGAAGGTGTTACTTTCACTGACGAAGAAGTGGCAGCATTAACTCCACGTATCCAAAACGCAGGTACTGAAGTTGTTAACGCTAAAGCGGGTGGCGGTTCAGCGACTCTTTCAATGGGTGCAGCAGCAGCACGTTTCTGTATGTCTTTAGTTAAAGGCTTACAAGGTGAAGAAGTGGTTGATTACGCATACGTTGCAGTTGAAAACGGTGACGCAGCATACTTTGCACACCCAGTACGTTTAGGTAAGAACGGTGTTGAAGAAATTCTTTCTTACGGTGAATTAAGCGCTTTCGAAGAGCAAGCTAAAAACGACATGCTTGAAACGCTTAATAAAGACATCCAAGAAGGTGTTGATTTCATCAACGGTTAATTCCGATAGATGATAGGTGCTATTAAAGCACCTAAAACAAAAAAGCCTGCATATGCAGGCTTTTTTAATGGCTCGAATAAATAGCGTTTAATGATCGCGGGCAACGGCGATGCGTGCCAAGCTCTCTAATGCTTGCTTGTATGGCGTTTCTGGTAAAAATGCAATACAGGCGATGGCTTTATCTGCCTCTTGCTCTGCCTTTTGCATTGTAAACTCAAGTGCTTTGGTATCAGCTAACGCCTCAAGAATGCTTTCTAGGTGATCCATACCATTGCCAAGTTCAATTGCTTCACGAACGAGCTTGATTTGCTCTGGCGTGCCTTTTTGCATGGCATAAATAAGCGGTAAGGTAGGTTTACCCTCGGCTAAATCATCACCAATATTTTTACCAAGTTGCTCAGCATCGGCGTTGTAATCAAGCACATCATCAACAAGCTGAAAGGCTGTTCCTAAATGCATGCCATAAAGGTTTAATGCCTCAAGCGTTTTATCATCTTGTTCAGTGATAATTGCTGCAAGGCCAGTTGCTGCTTCAAATAACTTAGCTGTTTTGCTGTAAATGACCTGCATATAGCTTTGTTCTGTGGTGTCAGGATCGTTACAGTTCATTAGCTGTAATACTTCACCTTCAGCAATGACATTCGTTGCATCAGCTAAAATTTCCATGATTGGCATTTTACCAAGACCAACCATCAACTGAAATGAGCGTGTGTAAATAAAATCACCAACTAGCACGCTAGCGGCATTGCCAAACTCAGCATTTGCTGTAGGCGTACCACGACGTAAATGTGACTCATCAACAACATCATCATGCAGTAAAGTTGCAGTGTGAATAAATTCGATGATAGTGGCCAGTGTAATGTGGTCTTTACCTTCATAGCCTAAAGCTTTTGCTGCTAAAATGGCCAACATAGGGCGAACACGCTTACCACCGCTGTTTACTATATATAAACCGAGTTGATTGACCAATGCGACATCTGAGCGCATTTGGGCATGTATAAGTTGATTGACGTCATTCATCTCATGATCGATTAACGTCTGGATAGCTTTTATATCCATTGATCTCCGAGCCAATATTTATGGGTATACGAGGCTGATTGTACAACAAAAAAAGCACTTGCTCGATATTTTGTGCTGATTCAGTAAAAAAACACTGTAAAGTTTTTTATTTTAAATCAAATTTGAACAGTTAATTGTAGTTGTTTGGTTGAATAGTAAACATGCTTGCATTTATTTAACGGCGCTTTTGACGTGTTAATTTAATTGTCATGAGATCGTAAAAACCGCTTGGCATACGTTGTTTTTAGGATAGAATAAGGAAAAATATTGAATTGCTCTCAATGCAGCTATTTTTTATTCATTTTATAGCAAAAGAGGCTTGCTAGTTTTTGCGCATTAGCGTAAACTTCGCGCCCTATTGAAGAATATTTTAGTTGCGTCGATTTGAGGGCGCACAGACGGAGTTAATTATGTACGCGGTTTTCCAAAGTGGTGGTAAACAGCACCGTGTGACTGAAGGTCAAACAATTCGTCTTGAAAAATTAGACGTTGAAACTGGTGCAGCAGTTGAATTTGATTCAGTACTTTTAGTTGCTGATGGTGAGAAAATCGAGATCGGTGTACCGTTCGTAAACGGTGGTAAAGTAACAGCTGAGGTTGTTTCACACGGTCGCGGTGAGAAAGTGAAGATTGTTAAATTTAGACGTCGTAAGCATTCTCGTAAGCAAATGGGCCATCGTCAATGGTTCACTGAAGTTAAAATCACTGGCATTAGCGCTTAATTAGAGGTACTGAGAAATGGCACATAAAAAAGCAGCTGGTAGTACTCGTAACGGTCGCGATTCAGAAAGCAAACGCCTAGGTGTTAAGCGTTTTGGTGGCGAATCAGTTCTAGCGGGTAGCATCATTGTTCGTCAACGTGGTACTCGTTTCCACGCTGGCGCAAACGTAGGTATCGGTAAAGACCACACTATCTTCGCAAAAGCAGATGGTAAAGTTCAATTCGAACAGAAAGGTCCTTTAAACCGTAAATACGTAAATATCGTAGCTGAGTAATCATCTCGATATTTGAAAAACCCCGCCTTTGCGGGGTTTTTTGTTTTAAGGCAAATAATAAGGCGTGTAAATATATATCTAAGCTAAGCCTGCAATCAGAAGGGCTTAGGTATATAATAGAGTTATTAACAAGCCAATCTTAAAGTGAGTAATCATGAAGTTTGTAGATGAAGTAGAAATTCGTTGTGACGCGGGTGATGGCGGCAGCGGTGTCGTATCTTTCCGACGTGAAAAATATGTACCAGACGGCGGTCCTGATGGCGGCGATGGCGGCGATGGCGGCAGCGTTTATCTACAAGCCGATGAAAACTTAAATACCTTAATTGACTATCAATTTGAGCGTTTTCATAAAGCAGAGCGCGGCACAAATGGCCAAAGCCGTAACATGACAGGTAAAAAGGGCGCTGATTTGACGCTTAAAGTACCTGTAGGTACACGTATCACTGACGTTGACACTGAAGAGTCACTAGGTGATTTAACTAAACATGGTCAAAAAATTGTAGTTGCGAAAGGTGGTTTCCATGGCTTGGGAAATGCACGTTTTAAATCAAGTACTAACCGTGCACCACGTCAAAAGACACTAGGTACACCTGGTGAAGTTCGCAGCCTACGTTTAGAGTTAATGTTACTTGCAGATGTTGGCTTACTTGGCTTACCAAATGCCGGAAAATCTACGTTTATTCGCAGTGTTTCAGCAGCGAAACCAAAAGTGGCGGACTATCCGTTTACGACGCTAATTCCTAACTTAGGCGTGGTTCGTCCTGATGCAAATAAATCATTTGTGATTGCTGATATTCCAGGTCTTATTGAAGGGGCTTCAGAAGGTGCAGGCCTTGGTATTCGCTTCTTAAAGCACTTAGAGCGTTGTCGTGTATTACTACACATTATTGATATTATGCCAGTTGATGGCACCAACCCTGTTGATAATGCCTTTGCAATTATTAACGAGCTGCACCAATACAGCCCTAAACTTGCAGAAAAGCCGCGTTGGTTAGTTTTCAATAAGATTGATTTATTGCCGGAAGATGAAGCTGAAGCGCTATGTAATGAGATTGCTCAAGAGCTAGGTGAAGAAACTAATGTTTACCGCATCTCTGCAGCAAATAAGCAAAATACCCAAGCATTATGTCATGACATCATGGCGCTGCTTGATAGTATGCCGAAAGAAAAATTCGCTGAAGAAGAGAAAGAAGAAGTTGAATTTAAGTGGGATACTTACCATCAGAAAGCAACATCTCAAGACGATGATGATTGGGATGACGACTGGGACGATGATGACTACGATGTAGAAGTTATCTACCAACGATAAAATTTGAAACTGAAAAGGAGCCATGCGCTCCTTTTTTATTAATAAGAAAAAAGTATTAAGGTTTAGTGTGAAAATTTCAATGATTGCTGCTATGGCAAATAACCGAGTAATAGGTCAAGACAACCAAATGCCATGGCATTTACCTGCCGATCTGCAACACTTTAAAAAAGTAACCATGGCAAAGCCGGTGATCATGGGGCGTAAAACTTTTGAATCAATTGGTCGTCCATTACCTGGCCGTCAAAACATTATTATTACTCGTAATGCAGATTATAGTGCACAAGGCATTGAGGTAGTCACTTCGCCTGAGGCAGCGTTGGCATTAGTCGCTGATGTTGAAGAAGTCATGATTATTGGTGGCGGAAATATCTACGAACAGTTTTTACCTCAGGCTGAGCGATTATATTTAACGTTCATCGATCTTGAAGTTGAAGGTGACACTCAGTTTCCAGATTACGAAAGTGTTGCTAATTGGACGGTTGCTGAGCAAGAACAGCATCAGCCTGATAACAAAAACCCTTATTCGTATACCTTTGTAACCCTGTATAAAAATTCGTAACATTATTGCGGTAAAACTAATTGGTTGGTATAATAATGTCCGATATTTCTACGAAGAAAGTATTGCATAAGGGCAAAATATGATGAAGTTATCTAACTTATTACTCGTGGCGGCAGTTGTTTCGGCTTCGGTTGCGTATACCGCACCAGCGAAAGCTGATGACCAATTAGCTGTATCTATCTGTGAATATATCGCGGCAGATGATAAAAACCGTTTACGTGATAAGCTTAAGAGCTCACGTGTTAAAATTCGTAACATTTTTGACGCTGTAAAATGTAATGGTAATAATATGCTTCGTCATGCTATCGAGAGCGGTGCTGCTGATACTGGTGAGTACATTGTTAAGAACTTATCTAAAAGCTCTTTAGAAGATGGTGCTGACATCGCATGGGCTGAAGCAAATGGCCATGGTGGTTCACCACTAATTGCTGTTATTAAGGACCGCGCAGGTCTTTAATACTAAAAGTAAACAGATTTTGAAAAAACCGCACAGAGTGCGGTTTTTTTATTTGTATTATGCCAATACGTAATCATGCTGAGACAATAAAAAGAGTAAGCCCAGCGATAGGCTAGGCTTTAGTCAACATTCGTGTTTTTAATCGTTAACTAAACTTATCAGTTTCCTTTTCTAAATCAGTTGTTAGACCTTTAATTAGATCAGTTGCTGTGTGCGCTTGATTAGAAACATCTGCCGTTTGTGATGCTGTATCAGAGATGATAACGATACGTTTGGCAGTGTCTTCGCCTGCATCGAGCTGTTCTTTAGCGGCAATTGCGATTTGGTCGCTCATTTGTGCTATGGCACTTAGTGAGCTGGCAACACGCTTTAACTCATCATTGGCTTTGGTGGATTTTTGCACTGTTTGTTCACTGGTTGAAATACTTAGCGAGACAGCAGACTTGGCATCCTGAGTTGCTGCTTGTAACTTGCCAATCATATTACGTATTTCTTCTGTGCTGGTTTGTGTGCGCTGAGCAAGTCCGCGAACTTCGTCGGCAACCACAGCAAAGCCTCGCCCTTGTTCGCCGGCGCGCGCAGCTTCTATTGCAGCATTAAGCGCGAGTAAGTTAGTTTGCTCAGCAATACCTTGAATAACACTGAGCACATTTGCGATGTTATTTACTTCATCATCAAGCACTTGAATATTATTACCAGCGCTGTCAATTTGTTGCTCTAAAAGCGCGATAGTGTCAGCGGCCTCGCTGGTTAAGTGGCTGGCACTTTGACCTTGTTGCTCCGCCTCTTGCACTGAGTAGGCCGCTTGTTCTGCATGTTCAACAACTGTTTGCGCCGAAGCTGTTAACTCAGTGATAGCTGAAGCAACCATTTGAGTTTCTTCGTTGAGGCTACGAGTAAGTTTATCGAGCTCAACAGAGCGTGATTCATTATCAACACTTTGGTTCTTTAGGCTATCTGTAACGCCTTTTATACCGTCCACAACGCCACGTAAGCCTTGCTGCATGTAATGCATAGCAGCAATAATGCTTTCAGGTGGGGCATCTTGGCGAATATGTGAGTTTAAGTTGCCGCGAGAAACGTTTTTAACAATACCAATTACTTCGTCAATTTCGCCGCCTAAGGCATTGGTGAGTGATGAGCCAAAGCGAGCAATAGCAAAAGTAAGTGCGATAGTGATGAGCATTGATAAACCCAGCAACCACTTTGCGGTATTCCAATAACGTTCATCAACTTCCTTGGCGCTAATGCCTGTACCAACATACCAGCCAAACAGCGGTGTTTTTTGTACTACAGAGGTTAAATCAACGGTTTCTCCATCTCGCACTGAATCCCAGTGATAGGTGATGATTTTATTGGTTGTATTACCCACGAGGTTTTCGACCATACGGCCGATGCTGTTGCCACTGGCATCTTTAAAATCGTTAAAGCTGGTGCCATGCAGTTCAGGGTCGTGAGGAGTCGCAACAAAATCT
Organism: Pseudoalteromonas nanhaiensis; assembly: GCF_051235485.1. NCBI lineage: Bacteria > Pseudomonadati > Pseudomonadota > Gammaproteobacteria > Alteromonadales > Pseudoalteromonadaceae > Pseudoalteromonas > Pseudoalteromonas nanhaiensis. The sequence continues at coordinate 260,883 of NZ_JBPNYQ010000001.1, forward strand.
AAGTTGTTGTCGACAACATAAACATATTCTGAGTCGTGGTATTTATTTTCACGAAGCACCTGAATAGCGAGTTGTTTTGCTTGTGCTTCTTCGAGTTGATTGTTTTTAACCATTAACTCAAATTGCTCAACAATATTGGTGGTGCTCTTCATGAGCTGGTTGATACGCGCGATGTTGTCGCTTTCGCTGGCATGGCGTAAAGATTGTAAGCCAAGTAAAGCTATCGCAGATAACGCAATAAACATAGCGATAGCAAATAAGGTGATTTTTGTTTTTAAAGCTAATCCTGATAACACAGTCAGCCTCCTTTATTATTTCCCCTTATTACTTCTACCACGTTTGTATTATTTTATTAAGTAAAAATGACAGCGTTATCATGATATTTGCTCAAGTACCTATTTAGAGCTTCAGTTCGGCTTCTGTAAGCGCTCGATATTCACCGCTTGCAAGGTTTTCATCAAGAGTAATATCAGCTATTTTTTCACGATGTAATTCAACAACTTTATTACCTACAGCGGCAAGCATTCGCTTAACTTGATGGTATTTACCTTCGCAAATTGAAAGGCGTAAGCTGTAGCTTGCAAGTTTTTCAACAATAGCAGGGCGAGTTAGCTCTTTCTCGTTGTGCAATTGCACCCCTTGCTCTAACGCTGCAATTGCCTCGTCTTCAATAGGTTCTTGAGTTTCAACTAAATACGTTTTGAATTTGTTATGCTTTGGTGCGGTAATTTTATGCGACCAGTCGCCGTCATTAGTGATCAGCACTAAACCTGTGGTATCGATATCTAATCGACCTGCAACATGAAAGTCGCTCATGTTTGGCTCATCGATTAAATCAAATACAGTAGGGTGAAGCTCATCTTTATTAGCGCATACATAACCTGCAGGCTTATGTAGCATGTAGTAGCGTTTACCTAAAAATACTAGAGGCTCACCTTGCCAGCGAATATCATCATCTTGTGTTACAGACAAATCGAATGAGGTAATCACCTCACCATTAACAGTGGCGTATTTGCGTTTAATACCAGCTCTGGTCTTACTGCGCGGTAACTCAGCAATATGGCTAATAAATTTATCTAAACGGCATGGAAATTTCATTGGGATCACATTTTTAGTCAGCTACAATGGCGGCGAGTATAGCGGATACTAGTTACCTATGACAGTACAGCAAGGACAAATATTACAGCACTACCAAACAGAGATAGCGAATGGCAACTTAACTGAGGATGTCGCTCAAAGAGCAGCTATAACCGCACTGGATCAGTTATCACAATTGCTAACTACGCCAAGTCATTGGTGGCAAAGAGCAAAGCCGATTAAAGGTGTGTATTTGTATGGCCCTGTTGGTCGCGGTAAATCAATGTTAATGGATATATTTTATCAACGAGTTAGCATTGAGGGTAAAATCCGTTTGCATTTTCACCATTTTATGAAGCAAGTGCATGAGCGTTTAAGTGAGTTGCAAGGGCAAAAAAATCCGCTAAATGTGATTGCTAAAGAATGGGCAGAGCACATTCGCTTGATTTGTTTTGATGAGTTTTTTGTGTCTGATATTGGCGATGCCATGATCTTAGGAGGCTTATTTAAAGCCTTGTTTTCGCAGCAAGTCGTGTTAGTGGCAACGTCGAACTGCCAACCGGAACAGTTGTATCGTAACGGTTTACAGCGAGCTCGCTTTTTACCCACTATCGATTTATTAAATGATCATTGCCATATTCTGAGTGTTGAAGGCCATACAGATCATCGCTTTCGCTTTGGTAAACAAACCGAACATTACTTTATTGATAATAAAGAGGCGCTAACAGAGCGCTTTTTAAAACAAGAGCAAGCAATACAGAGGCAAACAACGATAGAGGTTTGCCATCGCAAGCTTAGCTGTGTAATGCAAGCTCAAGACGCCATTATGTTTGATTTTATGACACTTTGCTCAGGACCCAGAAGCATCGCGGATTACATTTATTTGGCAGAGTGTTTTCAGCGTGTTTATTTACTCAATGTGCCGGTAATGGGGCGTGGAGCAACGGGAAAACAAATTGTGCATGGCATTGAAGATAGTTATCAGCGAGAAAAACAGGATTTACAAGAACACTTTTTAGATGATGAAGCACGGCGCTTTATTGCTTTGGTTGATGAGTTTTATGATCGCAACCGATTACTGGTGATCTCGGCCGAGGTCGGTATAAGCGATTTATATCAAGGGCAAAAGCTGGCATTTGAGTATGCACGTACCGAGTCTCGACTAGTTGAGATGCAAAGCTGGAAAAGATAAAAGGCACATTTTAAATGCGCCTTTGTTGTCAGCCTAGCTGGGGATCTTCATATGAAACGGTTAAAAGCTATATTGAGCACCTACATACACGTAGCGACCAGCACCACCGCCGTATGCGCTATAGTAGTTACCACGGCCATATGGATAAAAGTCACCTTTATTATCAAACACGTTATTTACACCACCGAATACGCGCAGTTGGCTCTGTTCACCAAGTGACATGGTGTAAGACGCTGAAAGGCTGTGCTTTAAGAACGAGCCATAATCTTGGTAAGCAAGTTTTTCTGGGTTACTGATACAGGTATCTTCACCAGCCTCACAGCGGGCATCGTTTTCGGCAATATACTCTTGATAGTCTTCTTCAAGACTCTGGCTTGCTTTAAACGAGCCTAAGTAATTTGTGCGCCAGCGAATACGTAAGTTATCGTTACGCCATGTAACTGACATTGATGCTTTATCTTTGCTGCTGCCATAACCTGCGTAGTGACTGGTTACCAAGCTGCCATCAAGGCCTTCATAAGTTTGCGAGTTTTCGATTACATGGTTGTAATCTAGTTTAAACGACAACTGACCCAGGTTATCTAAGTCTAATTTGTACTGTGCAACCACGTCATAACCGCGCGCTGTTAGCTCATCGAGGTTATATTGACGTTGTAAGATTTTAATAATATTACCTTCGCTGTTACGGGTAATGTCATTACAAAATACGTTGTCTTCGCCCCATGCTGCTTCTGAGTTGTAGCACTCACGCATGATGTTTTCATTACTGATCTGCGAAATCGCATCAACAATGGCGATATCATAGTAATCAACGGCAAGATTAAAGTTTTCTAAAAAGGTTGGAGCCACTGTAACCCCAAAGGTATAGGTATCAGCGGTTTCTTCTTTTAGGTTTTCGTTACCAGTACCCGGTGAATAGCTGTTGTTCTCATCGCTAAACTCAAAGTTAGGATCAGCAGCAAGTTGTGCAGCTAATGTAGGCTCCTTACGGCAGTTATCGTGACCTGGTTTAGTGGATGTTGCCGTTAAACCGTCACAAATATCGTCATAGCTGTCGTAATCGCCACGTGGTGGTGACATAAGCTCGGTGATCGTTGGCGCACGTTGAGCACGGGCGTAGTTTGCTCTAAATGCATAGCCTTCGATTGGCTCCCAAAATACACCTAGCTTGTAGCTGGCAACAGTATTGACGTTTTCCATGCTGTAGTTAGCCAAACGTAGTGAGGTTTCTGCGCTTAAGCTTTTTGCTAAAGGAGCATCTTTTAACAGCGGGATCGCAAGCTCTGCAAAGGCTTCGTAGACTTCAACTTCACCATAAAAATTTGGTACATAGTTAAAGGTAATACCGCCAGCTTTCATGTCGTCGCTGGTTGATAAGTCTTGGCTGTCTTTACGGTATTCGCCACCAAATACTGCGGATACTGAGCCTGCTGGTAATTCAAATAAATCACCCGTTATGTAGCCAACCACACCGTATTGCTTTATTTCGGTATCAATAATTGGGTTAGTGCGGATCCAAGCGGCCATCTCTTCGGTGATAGAGCCTTCACCAAATAAGTTAATTGGCACACAGCCTTCAGCGCGAGCTGCTTCATCAATACATTGAATGGTGCCATCCGCTAACTGTTCAGCTTGCAAAGCTTGATTAAGTTTTACGGTATTTAATTCATTGCTGCGAATTTGGTGCTGGGTAAAACGACCATAACTTGCAGATAGATCCCAGTCCCACTCATCGTTAAATAACGTGCCTTGAAGACCTGCCCAGCTGCGAATCGTTTTACGGGTATTATCTGTGCTGATATTACCGACTTCGCTGAAGCGGCGATCCCAATAAATGCGATCTTTATATGGGTTGGCATCGAGGATTTCTTGCGGCACATACGGGTTGTCGATTGGGATATAACCCGGTGCTACATCTGCAAGGGGCTCGCCAGTCGCTGGGTCGTAACGTGGTACATACGCACCTTCGTATTCATCTTCAGGCGACTTATTGTTAAACGAGCCACTTTCGCTGTATTGAACTTGTGCGTAAAACATCACATCGTCAGTTAAGTCATAATCAATTTTAACTGCCGCAGACACGTTATCGCTTGGAACATCAAGCATTACGTATTGATTTGAGTTAATACCGTAAATTTCTTCATTGCCTTTCCAGTCATCACGTAGAGTTTGACCGTCATACCAAAACTGCGTGTCGTTGCGGCTGTTTTCTAAAAATACACCGCCCGGAATACCATCACTTTTGCTAACCCAGTCAGCTTGTGTGATGTCACGCATACATTGATCGCCATCTGCTGTTTGCATTACATTACACATGCGATCTGGATCGTAATCGTAACTATCTTCAATTTGTGCGCGTTTACGATCGTAAAAAGTCATACCAAAATCACGGTCCCAGTTGGCACTGAAATAAGCGTAGCCACGCTCATTAGCAAACGAGGTACCGTAGTTTAAATCAAGGGTAAATTCTTTACCGCCGCCATCAGTGGTTTCACCTGTGTTCGCTTTAAAATCAAAGCCTTCTTTTTTTGATTGGGTGATAATATTCACCACACCTGCTACGGCATCAGCACCATAGGTTGCCGATGCACCGCCACTGATTATCTCCACGCGCTCTACCATGCCGCTTGGAATGGTATTTAAACTAACATAGTTGCCGCTGTAGCTATTTGATACAACACGACGGCCATCAATCAGTGTTAGAGTGCGGTTAGCACCTAAATCTCGTAGTTCGACGGTAGATAACCCCGTTGCTGAAACACTTGATTGGCTGGTGGTGTTACCTATGCTCTCACTTAGAGCTGGCATGTTATCAACAAGAATATCTGATAAATTGGTTAAACCGGTATCGGCAATGGCTTCACGGTCCATTGTGACCAGCGGTGTAGGAATTGAAAAGCTATCACGCTTAATACGCGAACCCGTTACTACAATTTTTTCAGGCTCTTCAGTTTGTTCATTAGCTGTTGGGGTGGTGTTGGCGGTGCGGGCAATCTCAGCTTCATTGGCAAATGCATGTTGGCTAAAACCACTGGCAACAGCAAGTGCAATAGCACAGGGTTTGGTTAGTAGATTTCTCACAGGTGTTCCTAGTTGTTTTATTTTTAATTTTTAGAACCAGAGTGATGCTCTTTTTAAGGGCAGTTAAAATTTACAGTGAGCAACACTCTGGCTGGTCGGTATTGACGTAAAAATATTTATAGAAATGTGAACTTAACTACAATCTTAGGTGGCTCGTTTATGTCTCTATTTTATATCTACTGAATATCTATTCATTTAAAATCAGCGGCTTAAGAAATGGTCATTGTTAACTGTTTTGCAACGTTAAAGCTGGTGAAAGAAACGCTTTTAAGATAAATTGATAGGGCTTTATACTGCTGTACTTCTAAAATGGGGTTTTATTTAGAGTTAATGGAAACATCTAATCGCGCGTATCGGCTGGGTTCTTGTGTTATTAACCCACTCGAAAACAAACTTAACTGTAATGGTACTGAACAAATACTACAGCCTAAGTTTGTTGAACTATTAGGGTGTTTAGTCGCACGGTATCCTGAGCCCATCACACGCGAAGAGCTTATTAATCATGTGTGGGATGGTAACTTTTATGTTGGTGAAAAAGCCTTAACAAACGCTATTTGGCATCTACGAAAAGCATTTAAAGAACTCGACCCAGAACAAACTTACATAGAGACACTACGTAAAACGGGCTATCGTGTTTTGTTAAAGCCTGAGCCAATAGATACAGCTGATAAAGAAAAGTCAGTGGGTATTAGCATCACTACTGCGCAAATTCGTCAGCTGTTTGTGGCAATGTGTGTAATTAGTCTTGTGGTAATGTATTGGCTGTTCTCTTCGCCTTCGGAACAAATAAAGTCAAGCTTTGTGTTACCGCTTAATAGCATCGAAAGTGTTACTGCAAGCCCAGGTCGCGAGATTTACCCTTCAATTTCTAATGATCAGCACTATTTGGTGTATTCATGGCGACAGCTTGGTAAACCAAATAACTTATATTTACGCGATTTACATTTTCCTGAGCATCCAGCCAAGCAACTAACTGACTCTCCTTATACAGAAGGGCGCTCTGTGTTCAGCCCAGATGCAAATACTTTGTACTATTACCGCATGGGGTCTGATGTCTGTGAAATTGTTAAGTTGTCTTTGATTAATGCCACCAGTGTCGTATTAGGGGAGTGTAGTAATAAATATCCGACTGATCTCGATATTAGTAGTGATGGTAAAACCTTAGTCTATATTGCTGATCACACCACGCAATCAGGTGACTATGTCACTCGTATCAAACTGCTCGATTTACAGGCAAAACAAACAAATGAAACGTTTATTCCTTGTAATGATGACTGCGAAACTGTGTATGAGTCTGTGTCGTTTTCGCCAGATGCACAGCGAGTTGTGGTTACGCGTAATGTTAAAAACAACCAAAAAGCGCTGTTTTTAATTGATGTAAAAACAGGGCAAAGCCAACGCCTAACTCATGATTTTGTTGATATTCATGGTGTAGATTGGCATCCATCTAAAGCGCAATTGGCGTTTAGTGCAGTTGAGGGTGGCAAACGTTATGGCTACTTCTACGATATTGATAATCATACCCTAATCAACACGCAAATCGCTGGCATGAGCTCACCTAACTACAGTAGCGATGGCAGTGTTTATTATCATCAGTGGGATTTAGATAAGGTGATCACGCGCCTGAAAATAGACGAACAAGTGGCCAGTTCACCGTTTTCTATGTTATCGACTAATTTTAGCTCGCTATTCCCAGAATATAATCAGCAGCAAAACAAACTGCTATATGTGTCGAATGAATCGGGCAGTTCACAACTTTGGATTGTTAACCCCGATAGCAGCTCGCGAAAGCAGCTTACTGACTTTGCACATAACACCGGGGAAATTCGTGACCCAACTTGGTCAGCCGATGGACGCTATATTTTGTTTTCATTGTATGACAATGGCAGTACCCGCTTATATTTTTATGATTTCAAAGTAGAGCAAAGCCAACAAATCAAACTGCCATTTAGTCATGCTGTTAAACCCAAGTTTAGTGCTGATAGCCAGCATATTTTAGTCTCTGATGGAGACTATCTTTACCGTTATGACTTAACAGCAAAAAGCTTCGGTAAAGCAGTTGAAGTGCCAGCACAGTATGGTGTTGAAACACAAACAGGTGATATTTTATTTACTAACTCGCGCCATGCTATTTGGATTAAACATCATGATACGGGTGTAGAAGAAATGCTGGTGAATGATATTAAATTAGCGCGCAGTTATGCATGGTTGCTAGTGGCAAAGAATGCTTATCACGAGGGACGTATTTATTACTATAAAGAACGCTTAGGTGATTACCGTATTAGCTACTATGACTTAGCAAGTCAGCAGCATCATGATTTAATTGCTTTACCAGAGCGTGCTTATAGTCGCTCATCGGGCCTGACCTACATACCCAATGAGCGTTGGCTAGTTTACACTGCGTATTTATCGCCTGAGATAGAAATCAAGCGCTTACCCGCAGCCTATTTACCAAAGTAATTAACACTTACGGTAGATATCAGCATCCATATCGTAAATATTAACGCTTAGGCTATAGGAGCGGCGACAGTATGTTCTTAAGCAACTTAGTAATTGCTCACTGAGCATTTGCTTTTGCTCTATGGTTCTGCCTGCCATGATTGATGCGCCGATGTGAATAAAGCCATCTTTGCCTTCACCTAATTCGTAATGCTGATAAGCAATTGCACGAGTCTTTATGGTCGAAAGCTCAAATAAGCCAGAGTCAAAAACGGCTTGGTGAACTTTTTCAACTAACACTTGTGGCAGAATTGGCAAATCTTCTGAGTGTTCTATAACAATGTGCGGCATGGGGTCTTCCTTAAAAGCGGTAACTAAAACCGATGTTTGTCTGAAATTGGTTTAACACATCACCATCAAAGTGCCATAGACATTGATTGTCTTCTGATGTTGGTAAAGTGCACGATACGTTACTTGCATTATTTACAATAGTTGCCAGCCAGCGAGTTTCAACATAAACCCGTGCTTGTTCAGTAAATAAATAATCGACGCCTGCATAAAGGCCCGAGGTAAAATACGTATCTGAGTCGGCAAAGTCAGTGCTGACGTGGTTTGCGCCAATTTGGGCGCCAACAAAGCTAACCACACGATTAGCTAGTGGCACTTCTATGGCACTTTGAAATAGCAGGTATTGCATCTCGACTTGCTTGTTGGTTTGGTCTTTCATATCAAGCTCGGTTGCCGAATAGAAGAAGCCATAGCGAGCATTATCAATGGTTCTATCGAAGCTGACAGTAAAATGGCTGTCATCCTCAAGCTCAATCTTTAGATTTTCTTCGGTTTGCACCGAGTTAGTAAAGTTTTTGCCGAAACCGGCGCTAATTGAGTAGCCAGCTTGAGCTGTACTACTTAAGAACATGAAACACAGTAAACCAAGCGATTTTTTCATTGTTTAGGTGCTCGTTGTTGAAGATATTTTGAGATAGTATTGAAACATAGCAAGCAAATCGTTGTAAACGGACAACTATCGCTTTTTAATAAGGAACACTAGGATGAAGTTACTAAAATTAGCTGGACTTACTGCGTCACTTATTTTGTTGAGTGGCTGCTCGGATGATGCTGCTTCGGTAAGTTTAGGGTTATTTACTACAAAAGACATTAAAGTAGTATCACAACAAGACCCAATTATTAGCGGTGTAACCTGTCACATCAGCCACATTGAAGCCAACCTAGACTTTGCTGATCCTTCTGATATGTCTATTGCCTGTCGTCAAACAGGGCCTATTACAGCGGAACAATTACAAAAAATAGATCGTAGTAAATCGGGTGAGGTGGTTTTTAAATCATCAAAAAGTATTTTATTTAAGTCGTTAAAAGTGCGCCGTATTTATGATGCGCCAACACGTACACTTTTATATTTGTCGTATTCAACAAAAGAATCAAGTGGCAGTCATCATCACGCTTTATCAACAGTGCCTTTGTATAACACTGATGCATGGCAATGGGCACAATCACAAGAGTAATTTATGTTAGCGTTATTTAAATCAAGTCCCCTTATTGATGAGCAAGAGCAGCAGTGGCTAATTGATACCTTTTTGTGGGCTGTTGAGCACTTTGATAGTGATTATTTTTTAAAGCATACGAAAATCATTTTACCTAATGGGCAGTTCTTTCCTGATAGGGTATCGAGTGTAGCCGAAATGGCTGAAAAGGTATTTAGTCGGGTGGTTGATTATGCGGGTATGCAGGCGTGGCCAATTAACTTGGTTGCACCATCTGGGCTGACACCTCAGGTGTTTCCACATTTTGAATTTTTAGACGCAATACGCGGCGAAAATGTACAGTTGATCGTTCCTGCAAATCATCACGTGAATATTTCATATAACCCGAACCAAATAAATCAGCCACAAGATTTAGTCGCTAGTTTTGCAGGGACATTAGCGACGATTTTGATTCACCATGTGGGTGTGTTACCACCCGGCGGTAAAGAGTATTTACCGCAGGCAAGTGATGCGTTGGCATGCTATTTAGGCTTTGGGGTGATGATGAGCAATACTGTGTATCAATTTAAAGGAGGTTGTGGCTGCGGTTATAACCCATATGCTAATCGTCAAGCGGCGCTGACTGAGCCACAAACGCTGTTTATGCATGCGCTGGTTACACACTTTAAAGGGGACAGTCAGTCGAAGACGTTTTTAAAGCCACATCTTCGCAGCCAATATAAAAAAGCGCAAAAACAAATTAAAGCTCTCATGCATAACAGTGCTAATCCTATGTTATTGGCATTAGATCAAAAAGCGATAGGGTAAGTAGTTGTGCAGTATCTAGATGAATTTTTATTGATTGCCATTGCCCATTTTTTTGCGGTAGCCAGTCCTGGACCTGACTTTGCGATAGTGCTTAAGCAAAGTATTCAGCAAGGACGTAAAAATGCACTTTGGACTAGCGCTGGTGTTGGCGCAGCTATTTTGTTGCATATTGCCTATTGTGTATTAGGTGTAGCGTTAATTTTATCGCAGTCGCCTAGCTTATTTATGGCTTTAAAATACGTAGCAGGGGCTTATCTGGCTTACTTAGGCGTGCAAGCTTTACGCAGTGCCAAGCCGAGCGATAGTAAACAGCAGCCCCTTGCTCAGGCTGAGCCAGAATCGGTGTATAAAGCATTTCGACGCGGGTTTTTTACCAATGCACTTAACCCTAAAGCAACCCTGTTTTTTATGTCGTTATTTACCCTTGTAATTAGCCCTGAGACACCCGTTTTAGTTCAAGCTGGTTATGGCTTATATATGGCTATTGCAACTTGGCTATGGTTTTCATTTTTATCTTTGGTGCTATCAAAAGCATCTGTTCGTTCATTTTTCTTAAAAAGCGGGTACTGGTTTGATAGAGGCATAGGTATTGTGCTTATTGCGTTAGCTATTCGCGTTGTTGTGTGAGGTGACTATGACTATTTATAACTTTTCATTTGGGTCAAATATGTCTTCGAGCCGTTTGCTTGCAAGGCTTCCAGAAGCAAAGCGTATTGGCACAGCTATTTTAAAAGGCTATGAGCTTACGTTTGATATGGTCAGTACCGACGGCTCTGCAAAGTGTAGTATTCGCGAAACAGATAATACTGATGCCTTGGTGTATGGCGTGGTATATCAGCTCAATGAGATGGAAAAGTCGATTCTTGATGAAATTGAAGGCCCGCGTTATGACTGTGTAGATATCACCGTTGAGCTTATTGATGGCGAGCGTGTATCAGCTCATTGCTACATTGCCAATACCGTTGATGACTCACTTTTACCATTCGACTGGTATCTTCAGCACGTTCATCGCGGAGCGCTTGAAGCGGGCGTACCAAATCATTACAGTGAAGCAATACTCGCAAGACAAAGTTGCGATGATCCAGATAAAACCCGGGCAGCGAGAGAATTCGCTATTCACAACAATAAAAATCACCAAGGGACATTATGATATTCCGTAAATTAGCCGTTGCAGCGGCATTGTTATCAAGCTGTTCATTTTACAGTTATGCCGACATTGATACTAAAAAAATAGAAGACGTTATCGAAACCTCAATGGCGCGTTTTGATGTGCCGGGTATGGCAGTGGCGATTGTTGAAAATGATAAAGTCGTGTTAGCAAAAGGCTTTGGTATCGCAAACCTTGATACTGGTAAAAAAGTGAATAAAGATACCTTATTTGGTATCGCGTCAAACACCAAAGCATTTACTGCCGCAGCGTTAGCTAAATTGATTGATGAAGGTAAGCTCAGCTGGGATGACAAAGTAATCGATCACTTACCTGAGTTTCGTTTATATGACCCTTATGTAACCCGTGAAATGACCATTCGCGATTTATTAAGCCATCGCAGCGGATTAGGTTTAGGGCAAGGCGATTTAATGATTTGGCCTGATACTGACAAATCAATTGATGAAATTATTGCGGGTCTTAAGTATTTAAAACCGGCGAGTAGTTTTCGTAGTAAATACGCGTATAACAACCTGATGTTTGTAACCGCAGGTGAAGTGGTTGCGCGTGTGTCTGGTATGAGCTGGAATGATTACATTGAGAAAAATATTCTCGAGCCACTCGATATGAAAAACTCACGTGCAGGGTTTTCACGCATTCCTAGTAGTAATAAAAATTGGGCGACGGGCCATATTCCAATGGATGGTCAATTACATCCATTTTTTGTGAACTACCTTGAAGATTTCCGTGGTGCAGGTGCAATCGCTTCTAGTGTGAGCGATATGAGCCAATGGCTACGCACGCAGCTTGCGCATGGTAAAATGCCAAATGGTCAGCAGTTATTCACTGAAAAGCAGCAACAACAAATGTGGCACCCGCACATTACCTCACTGGCATCAAAAAGCGCTTACGAAGCTTATCATCAACAATTTAGAGGTTATGGTTTAGGCTGGAGCATTGAAGACTTTCACGGTATTAAAAAACTGGGTCACGGTGGCGGCATCTTAGGCATGGTGTCTCAAGTGACGCTACTACCAGAGAAAAACCTTGGTATTGTTATTCTAAGTAACCAGCAAGCATTTAGTGCGCTATCTGCGGTGACCTATGAAGTGCTTGAAGATGCGTTAGATCTTGAAGACAAAGATTGGGTCGAAGAGTTGGCTAAAAAGCATTTCGAAAACAAAGAAAAAGCGTACGCAAATGCAAAACCAGAAACGCCAGCAGATTATCAACCAAAACTGCCAAACATCAACTACACAGGCACACTACATGACAACTGGTACGGTGATGTGGTCATTGAAGAATTAAATGGTCAGTTACGTATTGATTTTACTCATACAAAGCGTTTGAAAGGCCAGCTTGAGCATTACACCGGCAATACCTTTATTGTTAAGTGGGATGAAAAGTTACTTGAGGCCAATGCCTTTATTGAGTTTCAAATGAGCCCAGATAACCGTGTGAGTAGTGCAAAAATGCGGGCTGTCTCTACTGAAGTAACTGACTTTAGTTTTGATTTTAGAAATCTAGATTTACACGCTAAAAAGTAAACAAAAGTCGCAAAGCCACCATCAGGTGGCTTTGTTATACTGGGGGAAAATAATCCAAGGAGTGTATTATGAGAACGGCTGTAATAACTCATCCATTTTGCCGTAAGCATAAAATGATTGACGATCACCCTGAATGTCCCGCACGGTTAGATGTGATCACAGACCGTTTACTCGCCAGTGGTGTTGATGTTGCAATTACTCACTTACAAGCTCCTAAAGCTACCCGAGACGATTTTTTACGTGCTCATGACGAATCACTCGTTAACCACGTCGAGCAGACTATTCCTGATGAAGGGCTCGCTGAATTAGACGGCGATACTTGGTTATGCCCAGATTCAATGAAAGCAATTGAACGCGCTGTAGGCGCTGGATTATTAGCGGTTGATGAAATTCTTGCTGATAATCTCGACGCGGCTTTTTGCTCCGTTAGACCGCCAGGCCATCATGCAAACCGCAGCACCTCTGCAGGGTTTTGCGTTTTTAATAATCTAGCCATTGCGGTGAAATACGCGCAAAGCAAAGGCGTTAAGCGCATTGCTATTTTGGATTTTGATGTACACCACGGTAATGGTACCCAAGATATCTTTTTAGATGACGACAATGTGTTGTTTTGCTCTTTGTTTCAACATCCGTTTTATCCTAATACTGCCGTTGAAAATAATGCGACTTTAGTTAATTCGCCGCTGCCGATAGCCAGTGATGGTAATGATCTTAAAGCTGTTTACCTTGAGCAGTGGCTACCAAAACTTAATGATTTTAAACCTGAACTGTTGTTTATTAGCGCCGGTTTTGATGCTCACTTAGAAGATGACATGGCAAGCCTCAAATTTGTTGAAGACGATTACGCATGGCTAACTACGCAACTTGCTGAGTTTTGTCAGCAGCAAGAATGCAAGGGGATTGTCTCGTTTTTAGAGGGGGGCTATGCCTTATCAGCCCTTGGTCGAAGTGCCGTGGCGCATATTAAAGCGCTGGTGGATGCACCTTAATCTGCCAGCATCGCAAAGGCTTGCGTTGCAGTAAGCCTAGTTATTTTACTTAAACAGCACACACCTTCTTGTGCTAGATGCTCAGTCACTTTATTAGCAAGCTCTACGTCAGTTAACGCTTTAACACTTTCTCCCTGCAAGTTGACATAGTGCCCTGTTGCTAAAAGTATCCTCGCTTCTTGTTGCTGCTCTTCACTTAAACCATAAATAAAGCTTTCTATATCGGCTTCATCTTCAACCAATGCTAATTCATTAGATGAAAAAATTATCTTAGGAAAAGATGTGTGCATTTATTGTCCTGCGTCAAAGTTGCCAAGGATGAAATGATTATAATTGTCAGTCCATGCAAGAACTAGGATTATTTACCTATGAATCAACCAAGACGACATCAAAAGGTGTGCGATGTATTTTCGCAAAAACTCGTTTCATGTCCTGCGCATACGCCTTTGGTTGATGCCGTAAGGTTGATGCATGTGCATGGTGTAACCGCCATTTTTATTAAACATGAAAAGTCGATTGTTGGTATCTGGACTGAAGCTGATTGTTTAAAGGTAGATATAACTAATCCCACTTACAAGAATCTTGCAATTCACGAAGTGATGTCGGCACCGGTTATCTCAGTGCCAAGTCAGTATCCAGTAAGTGATGCAACATTACGTTTTCAACAACACGGTATTCGTCATTTATTGGTAATTGACGATAATAGCCAGCCTTTAGGGATGTTGAACCTTTCTGATATCGTTCACAACCAAGGTTTAGACCACTATCTGCAGTTTAGGCCCATTCATGAACAGTATTGTACAGAATTAGAAGTGGTTGATGCCGATACGCCTATTGAGAAAGTGGTTGAACTGATGCGCATGAAACACCTTGAAAGTGTATTGGTTTATAATCAATCACTTGAAATTTATGGCATCATTACCCAGCGTGACATTGTTGAGTTAATTTTACAAACTGAGTGGTTAAACCCGTGCTGGGAATACGCGAGTTATCCACTTATTGAAATTGATAATAAAAGTAGTCTTTTTGATGCTTATCGAGTCATGACAGAACGCAATGTGCGTCATTTGGTGGTCAGAGACACCGCTATTTGTGGAGTGATTTCATTTGCTGATTTAATAACAGAGATTGAGTCGGCTTATTGCTGCGAGCTTGAGCGAGCGATTGAACAGCGTGATATTGCTTTGCAAAAATCACAGCGAAACCTTTTTCTTGCAAATAAAATTATTGATGCCTCACTCGATGGCATTATGTTAACCCGTAAAGACGGCACTATTATTCAAGTTAACCCTGCTTTTACTAAACTGACTGGCTTTGCTGAGCATGAAGTTATTGGCAAGCGGCCCAACATTTTAAGTTCAGCAAAACATAGCCGTTCCTTTTATCAAAAAATGTGGCACGCCATTGAATACGAAGGGGTTTGGCAAGGAGAGATCTGTAATCGTAGAAAAGATGGCGAAGAGTATGTTGAGTGGCTAACGATCATTCAGATCAAAGATCCCAATTTTGACGAAGTGCTCTATGCCGCTATTTTTAGTGATATTACAGAGCGCAAACGTGCCGAAGAAAAGATTGCCCAACTTGCCTATTACGATGAGCTGACTGGTCTGCCTAATCGGCGTTTGTTTCATGATAGGTTATCAATTGCATTGAGTGCTGCAAAACGAAATCATGACCTACTGGCGGTGATGTTTATTGATTTAGATCGCTTTAAAGAAGTGAATGATAGTTTAGGACACGATGCTGGTGATAACTTGCTTGAGCAAGTTGCAGAGCGAATTTTATCGATCCTTCCGGATGGAGATACCTTGGCGCGGTTAGGTGGTGATGAGTTTGTTTTACTATGTGAAGTAAATCGTATTGAAGACTTGCTAAACTTTGCTGAGCAAGTACTTCAACAAGTTAGTATGCCTTTGGCTATTAACGAGCATGTTGTGGCCATTACAGCATCGATTGGCGCAGCGGTTTACCCTGATGATGGTGTAGATAGCGCTACTTTGCTGAAGCACGCCGATATTGCGATGTACCGTGCTAAAGAAGTTGGTCGTAATTCATTTCAATTATTCAAACCTGCGATGAATGCGCGCTCTTTAGAGAGACTTGCAATGATGAGCCGGTTACAAAATGCAATTGAGAGTGATGAGTTTGAGCTGTATTTCCAACCTAAGCAGCAGTTAACTTCAGGGAAAATTTTAGGGGTAGAAGCACTCCTACGTTGGCACGAACCAAGTTTAGGGGTGATTTCTCCAGCAAAGTTTATTCCCTTGGCTGAAGAGTTAGGCCTTATTGTAAAGCTAGACTTGTGGGTGATAGAAGAGGCTTGCAAAGAGTTAGTTAATTGGCAGCAACAAGGCATTGAAGCAGGGCGCTTAGCCATTAATATTTCGGCGAATCATTTACGACAGGGGCAACTTGCGTCGAATGTAGAGCGGTTACTTGAGCACTATGAGGTTAACCCCTACCAGTTAGAGATAGAGCTCACAGAAAGCTGTTTTATTAGTCACTTTAGTGAAGCGAAACAAGAACTCATGGCACTGAAAAAACTCGGTGTGCATATAACTCTTGATGACTTTGGTACGGGTTACTCTGCGCTTAGCTATTTGACTAAATTGCCAATCGACACACTAAAAATTGATGCCAGTTTTATCGCTAAAGTGCCTGATGAATACGGCAATAGTGAAATTGTAACGGCAATCGTCACATTAGCTAAAAGCCTTAATATGCATGTGGTTGCAGAAGGGGTTGAGAAAATAGAGCAGTTAAATTACTTACGTTCACTTAACTGCGATACTATTCAAGGTTATTACTATTGCCGCCCAATTACGAAGCAGCAATGGTATGCCTTTTACCTCAATACCGAAAAAAGTGCCTAAGCTAGGCTAATTTCGTAAGAAGTAAACTTACGAATATTAATGACGCCAGTATCAAAAATTAAGTACTGGCCTTTAATACCTTTTAAAATGCCCGATACTTCTGGCGCTTTATCAAAATTGAAAGAGCTGATTTTGCTAGGGTATTCACTCACGGGATACTCTAGCTCAACAACATCTTCATCTAGTTTTTCAATGGCTGTGGCCCCAAATAGCTCAGCGAGTTCACTGAGTTTTTCATCAATTTGTGGGATAAGCTCTTTGGCAGCGGCTTTCAAATCAATTGCTTCTGATGGGCCTTTTAGCATGTTTCGCCAATTCGTTTTATCAGCAATAAACTTGGCTAGTGCAACTTCAACTAATCCTGATTGCAAGCGAGTTTGTACTTTAAAAATAGGCAGTGCTTGCGTTGCACCTTGGTCAATCCAACGTGTTGGAATTTGTGTATGGCGAGTAATCCCTACCTTTAACCCTGATGTATTCGCTAAGTATACATAGTGTGGGATCATACAGTTTTCTTCGCCCCATTGTGGCTCGCGGCAGGTACCTTTATCGAAGTGGCAGGTTTCAGGCTTCATAATACACATATCACAGCTAGCTAATTTGCGCATACATACAAAGCAGTGTCCTTGTGAGTAACTCTTTTTGGTTTTTTTCCCACAGTTACAACAAAAAATATTGCCCGTAAAAGTAAGTGTTAGTGGCTTACCAATATAGTCATTTAATGAAACTAGCTCATCACCAATAGGTAATTGATATTCGACTGGAGAGGTGAGGGTCGACTTTAATTTTCTGAGCGTACCTTGCATCTTCACTTGGCCCCTAAAGATGTTAAAAGAGGCAAGTGTAACATGGTCTATTTAAATTGTGTGGCAATAAACGTTAGATACTCACTTAATGGTATCGCTTTGCTGTAATAATAGCCTTGGCCTTGATCTGCGCCCATTTTTATAAGCATCTGTTCTGTTTCTTGATCTTCTATGCCTTCAATAGTGATATTCATATCGAGGTTATGGGCCATATCAATGGCTGTTTTCACGATAACTTGGTTGTTGTCGTTAGTTGTTAAATCAAGGGTAAATGATTTATCTACCTTGATAGTGCTAAATGAATAATTAACCAGATAATTGAGCGATGAGTAACCTGTACCAAAGTCATCTAAAACCACTTGGCTACCTAGTTTATTCAGCTCATTGATGAAAGATACCATTTCATTATGGTTTTTAATTAGCGCGAACTCGGTAAGCTCAAACTTTAATTGGCTGGCCATAATGCCATGCTTCATGATGGTATTTTCAACTTTTTCAATAAGCTTTGGAATGGTGAGATTTTTGGCACTTAAATTAACACTGATTGTATGGTCACGATAACCATGCTGATTAAGGCTTGCAACACTTTGACAGGCTTGATCAATTACCCATAAGGTAAGCTCGTTTATTAGCCCTGTGCGCTCAGCTAATAGGATCAGCTGCTCAATATGGATCTCTTTATCGGCGCAAGGCCAGCGTAATAAAGCTTCTGCGCCCGCCACTTTGCCTGTATTTAAGTTGATAATTGGTTGCAGGTAGATAGCTAAATTATTGTTTCGAATAGCGTGTTGCAGTGCAGCAGCTAAACTTAGATTCATATCTACATGAGGTTTTGCATGTTCAATATTATATTGAGGTCGTTGAGACAAGCTTAAGTAACCACGCTGTAACCAGGCATCAAATCCGTCGTCAGCAATCGGTTCTGCGACACTGCAGCGATAGTTAAGTTGTAGATCAAGACCCAAAATGCTGTATTGTTTTGGCAACTGTTTCGATAAGTCGTTAAGCTCTGCATAGAGCTCCTCTGGTGGCTGAATCTTTGTAGAGATAAATGCCAGTATTCCGTTTCCTAAATCTGCTATTTTAGGGCTGTTATCGAGGGCTGATTCAAGGTTAATGAATTGCCTATGTTTACTTACTTGACGTTCTAGTGAATCAGCAACTGTGATGATGATATGACTGCTTTGTGTTGAATTTAGAATATTCATCAGTGCAGTGAATTGCTCTATCTTTATAAGGCACAGATTAGCTGATCTTTGTTGTTTTCTCAGAACCATATAAGCTTGTTTGAGCATGGCCTGATTTAGAAGTTGTGTTTGTTGAGTATGAGTTGCGTGATAGAGAGCTTTCTCTCTTTGATAGCGCACTCTATCTGCTAGAGCCATAGCCATTAATACAATCTCGCATAAAATAGCGACTAAAAATATATGCCTAACGGTAAAGCTATAAGGGATAAAGCCGGTAAGTTCTAACGGTTGAATTGCTGCGCCAATAATCAGAGGGACCCATGACATCACATAAAATTTTGCCCACCGAAAGCCACTCACTAATTTTTTATAAATCATGCAAATACATAAAATGTACAGCGGCACCATAATGGCAAAGAAAATTTTTGATGAGTGGTATTCGAGCATAAAAAAGCTAATTAAGCTTAAGCTGAACAGTAGGGCTAAAAAGCTGAGACTAAGTTTATATAAGCGGCAATTGTCTTTGTGGTAGCGTAAAAACATGGTGCAAAAAGCAACGGTAAAAAAGGCAATAGCGTAGTTACTAAATACCACCTGTTTATTTAAAAATAACTGCCACGATAATGGCCAGAGATAAAAGCCAAAGCCGAGCACTGAGCCCATTAATAACAGCGCCGAAATAATATAGCCAATGTAAATTAGGTATACACGATCTCGTATGCCAAAAAATAACACTAGGTTATAGAGCGCAGCCATGATCAGCACACCAATAAAAATTCCCCATACACCTACTTGTGCGCGAACTAAGTCTTGAAATTCATTTTTACCATAGATGTTAATAGGCGTTTTACTGATCCCCACGGTATCAACTTTAATGATGATGGATGTTTGCTCATTACCATTAAGAGTGAAAGACGTATGTGGGGTACTGTATTTAAATAGGCTTAGATCAGGTACTTTATCGCCTAACACTGTTTTTTTAATAAGCTGTTGTTGTGTGTTTACACGGTAAACAGTGAGGTAATCAACCATAGGGTTATCAAAGTGAATAATGAGATCAATCGGCTTCGTTTGACGGTTTTCTAAGTCGAGTTTTAACCAGTAATCTTGAGCGCCTAAATGCCACTCAATTTGCGAGAATGGCTTTTTTATAAGTTGTTCTGGCTCTGCAAGAAATTGGTTAAGGGTGAGAGATTTACTTTGGTCAATACGATAAGCCATTTGAGAATACACTGGCGCTGTCTTATCAATTGTATAGCGAGTTGGACTGGCCAGATGCGCGCACAAATTGGCGATGATAAAAAACAAAGTAGCAAGAATAAAAAAAGAAACAAAATTATATTTCAATGCTTTATTATTCAAAACGCGTTCTTTATCTAGTTAATTGTTCTTAATAGTGTAGCATTAAAAAAGCGCAGATAAACTGCGCTTTTAAGAGAAATGAGTTTTAACTTACTTACTTTTGTTCGCGAGCAATAGCGCGGTAAGCGATATCAGTACGATATTCCATGCCTTCCCAGCTGATTTGATCAACGAGTTTATAGGCACGTTGTTGCGCTTCAGTTACAGTGTTACCAAGTGCCGTTGCACAAAGCACACGACCGCCAGCCGTTACTACGTTATCACCGTCTTGCTTAGTACCTGCGTGGAATACTTTCTCACCTTCAGGGTAATTAACTTGCAAGCCGTTGATAGTGTCACCTTTCGGGTAGCTATCAGGGTAGCCTTTAGCTGCTAATACAACACCTACTGCTGCGCGCGGGTCGAACTCGATATCTGTTTTATCTAGCTCTTCACGGTTAGCCGCTTCGATAAGTTCAACAAGATCAGACTTAAGACGAAGCATCATAGGCTGTGTTTCTGGGTCACCAAAACGACAGTTGTATTCAATCACTTTTGGCGTGCCATCAGCGGTGATCATTAAACCTGCATATAAGAAACCAGTGTATGGGTGGCCTTCTTTTGCCATACCTTCAACCGTTGGGTTGATCACTTCGTTCATAATGCGTTGGTGAATTTCATCAGTCACTACTGGTGCCGGTGAGTATGCGCCCATGCCGCCAGTATTCGGACCTTGGTCACCATTATAAGCGCGTTTGTGGTCTTGGCTGGTTGCAAATGGTAGTACGTTTTTGCCATCAACCATGACGATGAAAGACGCTTCTTCACCTTCTAAGAACTCTTCGATAACTACACGGCTACCCGCTTCACCGAAGCTGTTGCCTGCTAGCATATCGCGAATAGCTTCTTCAGCTTCAAGCTCAGTCATCGCAACGATAACGCCTTTACCTGCTGCTAAGCCGTCAGCTTTAACAACAATTGGCGCACCTTTTTCTTTCAGGTAAGCAAGCGCAGGTTCGATTTGTTCAAACGTTTGGTAATCAGCTGTTGGAATATCGTGGCGTGCTAAGAAGTCTTTGGTGAACGACTTAGAGCCTTCTAACTGTGCTGCACCAGCCGTTGGGCCGAAGATAGCCAGACCGTTTTCACGGAATGTATCAACGACACCTAAAACCAGCGGTACTTCAGGGCCAACAATGGTTAATTCAACGCTGTTTTCTTTTGCAAAAGTAACTAAACCAGCTAGGTCTTCAACATTGATAGCTACGTTTTCGAGTTTTGGCTCAAGTGCAGTACCAGCATTACCTGGAGCGACGAAAACGGTGTTTACTTTACTATTTTGTGCAGCCTTAAACGCAAGAGCGTGTTCGCGGCCGCCACTGCCGATGACAAGTACATTCATGGCGTATAATCCTATTTAAAGCGGTTTTTTAAACTTCAGCGTCATACGATCACTTTCACCAATCGCTTTATACTTCGCGGCATCTTGCTCGCCTAAACGAAGGCTTGGTGGTAGTGTCCACACCCCTTTAGGGTGATCTGCTGTATCAAGAGGGTTTGCATTAATGTCACTGCTTGCCACTAGTTCAAAGCCAGCTTGTTTTGCAATATCAATTACATAGCTTTGCTTCATATAACCTGATGATTTCTGATCTTCATCGCTGCGCGACTCAGGAAGGCGGTGTTCAACTACGCCTAATGTGCCGCCCGGCTTAAGGGCTTTGTAAAATGCTTTAAATGCACTCAACGCGCCTTCTTTATCTTTACCCATGTACCAGTTATGAACATTTCTAAAGGTTAAAACAAGATCTGCGCTACCCGCTGGTGCAATATCAAGGTGTGTTACTGGCGCAAATTCAGTCAGTTTAACTTCACTGAAGCGCGCGTCTTCGCTCATCTTTTTCTTAAAGCCAGCTAATGAACGTTGGTAATAACCTACTTCAGAATCTGCTGGGAAATGTGCCGCGTAGTAAACACCATGGCCTTTTACAGCTGGCGCAAGGATTTCGCTGTACCAACCACCGCCTGGTGCAATTTCAACGACTGTCATATTTGGCTTAAAGCCAAAGAAATCAAGTGTTTCAACTGGGTGGCGGTATTGATCGCGTGCGCTATTTTTAGCATCACGTTCGCTTGATTGTACAGCACTTGTAAGCGCTGATTCATGGCTGTGGCTTAAAGCCTGTGCTGATGTTAGTGCAAGGCCTGCAACTAGCAGTGTTTTTACGGCAAATTTCATCATCTATTCCTTCATTATATGGGTCATTATTATTAGTAATCAGAATACGTGAATTTGTGGCAAACAAAAAGGGCTAAACTTTTCGCTTAACCCTTTGTGTTATTAGTGACGGAAATGGCGCATACCTGTAAATACCATTGCCATACCAGCTTCATCAGCTGCAGCGATAACTTCCTCATCGCGCATTGAACCACCTGGTTGAATAACTGCTGTGATGCCAGCCTCTGCTGCTGCATCAATACCGTCACGGAATGGGAAGAATGCATCAGATGCCATAACAGAACCTTTCACTTCAAGGTTTTCGTCAGCGGCTTTGATACCTGCAATTTTCGCCGAGTAAACACGGCTCATTTGGCCTGCACCAACACCGATAGTCATACCGTCACGTGCATACACAATCGCGTTAGACTTAACGAATTTAGCGACTTTCCAGCAGAATAATAAATCTTTTAATTCTTGCTCAGTTGGTTGACGCTTAGATACAACTTTAAGATCGCTCTGCGTTACCATACCTAAGTCGCGGTCTTGAACCAAGATACCGCCATTAACACGTTTAATGTCGTGACCTGTTGCATTACCAGACCATTCACCACATTCTAATAAACGTACGTTTTGTTTTGCAGAAACGATCTGTGCAGCGGCTTCAGAAACTTTAGGCGCAATGATAACTTCAACGAATTGACGAGAAACAATTGCTTCAGCTGTGTCTGCATCAAGTTCTTTGTTGAATGCGATGATGCCACCAAATGCTGATGTAGGGTCAGTTTTGAATGCACGGTCATACGCTTCAAGAATGTTGTCACCAATTGACACACCACAAGGGTTTGCATGTTTTACGATAACACACGCTGGTACGTCGAATTCTTTTACACATTCTAATGCTGCGTCAGTGTCAGCAATGTTGTTGTAAGAAAGTGCTTTACCTTGCAGTTGAACCGCAGTTGCAACAGATGCTTCTGTTAGGTCGTTTTCAACATAAAAAGCGGCGTCTTGGTGTGAGTTTTCACCGTAGCGCATATCTTGCTTTTTAGTAAACTGCATGTTGATAGTGCGTGGGAACTTAGTCTCTTCAGCAGCTTCTTCTGTGTAATCAGGAACCATTTTGCCGAAGTAGTTTGCAATCATGCCATCGTACTGAGCAGTATGCTCGTAAGCTGCAATTGCAAGGTCAAAACGTGTTTTATACGTTGTTGAACCGTTGTTGTTTTGCATTTCGCTGATTACACGGTCGTAATCTTTTGCATTTACTACGATAGTTACGTCTTTATGGTTTTTCGCCGCAGCGCGAACCATAGTAGGACCACCAATATCAATGTTTTCAATTGCATCTTCTAGGCTGCAGTCTTCTTTCGCAACAGTGTTTGCGAAGGGGTATAAGTTAACTACAACGATATCGATAGCAGAGATGTTGTGATCCTCCATTACGTCTTCATCTTGACCGCGACGCGCTAGGATGCCGCCGTGAATTTTTGGATGAAGTGTTTTTACGCGACCATCCATGATCTCAGGGTGACCAGTATGGTCAGATACTTCAGTGACTTTAATGCCGTTATCAGCAAGTAATTTGCAAGTACCGCCAGTTGATAAAATATCTACGCCTTGAGCTTCAAGAGCGCGAGCAAATTCAACGATACCGGTTTTATCTGACACACTTAATAGTGCGCGACGAATTGGACGATGTGTATCCATTGTAGTTTTGATTACCTCAATGTTTGAGCTAGCTTAGAAAGGCGGTATTTTAACTGAATATTGCTGAGAAAACGATGTTTAAAGCGTGAGGATTTTGCATAGTTTTTAACAGCAATAAAAAAAGCACCCTAAGGTGCTTTTTATTCAAAACTTTTATACCAGTTGTAATGGGGGAGTAAGCGTTTATTAGCACAATGAATATGCAGGCTTACTATCAGTCCATTAAGACGGGTATCAGTTCATGCCGTATTTTTTAAGCTTTTTACGTAAAGTACCACGGTTGATACCTAGTAAGATTGCTGCACGAGTTTGGTTACCACGCGTGTACGTCATTACTTCTTCAAGTAATGGTGCTTCTAGCTCAGAAAGAACAAGGTCGTACACGTCTTGAACGTCTTGACCATTAAGTTGCTTTAAGTAGTGATGAACAGCTTTTTTCACTGCATCACGCAACGGCTGTGGTTTCTCGTGTGACTGTACATGAGGGTTTGTGATAAATGGAGAAGTCACGTTTTGTTCGAACATCGTTATATGTCTCTTTCTTTCTTAGTTAGCTGCTAGTGTTTTAAAGTATTCTTCTAATGCGTCGACTTGTGCCTGTGGGTTATCTAACGCATTAAATACTCGCCTAAACTGACCGTCACTGTCATGGGTTTGCAAATACCAAGATACATGCTTTCGAGCGATACGCGCTCCCATTGGCTCCCCGTAAAACTGATGAAGATTGTCTAGATGCTCCATCAAAATGCTACGCACCTCTGCAATTTCAGGTGCTGGCAAATGTTCTCCAGTTCGCAAATAGTGGTCTATCTCCCTGAATATCCAAGGGCGACCTTGGGCGGCTCGACCAATCATAATGGCATCTGCACCCGTATAATCCAAAACCTGCTTTGCTTTTTCTGGTGAAGTAATATCACCATTGGCAACCACAGGGATAGACACTGAACGTTTAATATCCTTAATTGTGGCGTACTCAGCTTCACCTTTATACATACATGCGCGTGTACGCCCATGTACGGCCAATGATGCTATGCCATAACGTTCAGCGATTCTCGCAATCTCGACACCATTACGGTTTTCCTGATCCCATCCGGTACGGATTTTTAATGTGACAGGAACATCTACGGCATTGACTACCGCATCAAGTATCTCTTCCACTAATTCAGGAAACTGTAATAAGGCAGAGCCTGCAAGTTTCTTATTCACTTTTTTAGCTGGGCACCCCATATTGATATCTATGATCTGTGCGCCATTGCTGACATTGAATTGTGCTGCCTGTGCCATAAGCTCAGGATCGGCTCCGGCGATTTGCACCGAGCGAATTCCCGACTCACCGCTGTGATCCATACGGTTCATCGATTTTTCGGTTTTCCATACTTTCGGGTTTGACGAGAGCATTTCAGAAACAGCAAGGCCAGCACCTAAGCGACGGCAAAGTTGTCTAAATGGTCTGTCTGTAATGCCTGCCATTGGCGCGACAATTACGTTGTTCTCAAGTTGGTATGAACCGATACGCACGTTATTCAATTGGCCTCTTTTCAAGGGGCGCTAAGTTTACGGTTTTTTTTGCAAAAATCAAAGGCTATAAATTGAACAAAAGTGACTTTTTTTTGCCCTTTTCGTATTGACTTTTGATAACAGTTTGACGAGTAGGTTGATTTGTTTGTTATTTGAACAAAAATAATTTTGCTTGTACAAAGGCGAGAAACTGCTGACTGTAAAAATAAGGTAAAGCCTGTTAAATACTGGCTTTACCTATTAGCTTAGAGTTAATGCTCTAGAGAGGGTTAAGCCTTCTTCGTACCACTTACTCGGGTCCATTCACCTTCAATAGCAATCTCATCAAGTGCTAAAAACGGGGCATAAACGTCCGCTACAGACTGAGCTTGCTCTTCTAAAATACCTGACATAGCAATTTTACCATTCGGTTTTAAAAGACCTAAGATCACTTCATGTAGTTCGCGAAGAGGCTGAGCTAAAATATTTGCAACGACTATATCGGCAGTAAACTCTGGTTGATCCTCTGGTAAATAGACTTCAAGTTTATCTGCGACACCGTTACGCTGTGCATTATCACGGCTTGCTTCAAGTGCTTGAGGATCAATATCGATGCCGATCATACGCTCAGCGCCAAGTTTGATCGCGGCTATTCCTAAAATACCCGATCCACAACCAAAATCGACTACGGTTTTACCTGTTAAATCTTGGCTTTCAAGCCACTTCAAGCAAAGCGCTGTGGTTGCATGGGTGCCTGTACCAAAGGCAAGGCCTGGGTCGAGTAATACATTAACAGCATTAGGATCTGGAATATCACGCCAGCTTGGACAGATCCATAAGCGCTCACCAAATTGGATAGGGTGGAAATTATCCATCCATTCACGTTCCCAATCTTTATCTTCAAGCTGTTCTATTTTATAAACGAGCTTATCGGCAAGGGTTGCTTCAGCTTTTAGAGTTTCTACCACGCTGTCCATGTCATGGTTAGCGTCATAAAGACCAATTACAGTCGTATCGGCCCATAGTTGAACAGTGCCAAGCTTAGGTTCATAAATAGGGGTATCTTTGGCGTCAACATAAGTTACTGACGCGCTGCCAGTGTCCATTAATAAGTCGCTGATTAATTCTGCGTTGTCAGCATTTGCATTGATGCGAATTTGGATCCAAGCCATGAATATCTCTCGAATAGAAAAAAGGCCGCAACAGCGGCCTTTTAGTTAATAATGCGATACTAAGTTACTTAGCATCTAAGAAGCTTTTCAGTAAGTCTGAGCGAGAAGGGTGACGTAATTTACGTAACGCTTTCGCTTCGATTTGACGAATACGCTCACGTGTTACGTCAAACTGTTTACCTACTTCTTCTAATGTATGGTCAGTGTTCATATCGATACCAAAACGCATACGTAGTACTTTAGCTTCACGTGCTGTTAAGCCCGCTAGTACATCGTTTGTTGCGCCACGTAATGATTCCATTGTTGCAGAATCAATAGGCGAATCGATTGTGGTATCTTCAATGAAGTCACCTAAGTGCGAATCTTCATCATCACCGATTGGTGTTTCCATCGAAATTGGCTCTTTCGCGATTTTAAGTACCTTACGGATCTTATCTTCAGGCATTAACATACGCTCAGCTAATTCTTCTGGGCTCGGCTCACGACCCATCTCTTGCAGCATTTGACGAGAGATACGATTTAGTTTGTTGATCGTCTCAATCATATGCACAGGGATACGGATGGTACGTGCTTGGTCAGCAATCGAACGTGTAATTGCTTGACGGATCCACCATGTTGCATAAGTTGAGAACTTATAACCACGGCGGTATTCGAACTTATCAACCGCTTTCATTAGACCAATGTTACCCTCTTGGATAAGGTCTAAGAATTGTAAACCACGGTTGGTGTATTTTTTCGCAATCGAGATTACAAGACGTAAGTTCGCTTCAACCATTTCTTTTTTAGCACGGCGAGCTTTCGCTTCACCAATACTCATACGACGGTTGATGTCTTTAATTCGCTCGATACTTAAACCCGTGCTTTCTTCAATTGCACGTAACTTGCTAATGCAACGGATGATTTCTGGTTTAACTTCTTCAAGTGCAACCGAGTATTTCTCGTTTGCAGCAATTTCAAGATCAATCCAGCTAGTATCTGTTTCGTTGTTAGCAAAATGCTTGATGAAGTTCTTTTTCGGTAACTTCGCAATTTGTACAGCTTGTTTCATGATGATACGTTCTTGTACGCGAACGCGGTCCATCATTTCACGCATGTTATTTACCATGCGGTCAAACTGTTTAGGAACTAACTTAAAGGTTTTAAATAGTTCGCCAATTTCTGCAATAGCTGCTTGTGAATCTGGGTGAGCACGGCCTTTTGCTTCAAACGTATCACGTGCTTTGTTGTAAAGCTCACGTAAGTTTTCGAAGTGAATACGTGCTTCTTCAGGATCTGGACCTGTATCACCATCGCTATCATCATCGCTATCGTCATCGTCGTCTTCATCGTCAGCTTCGTCGTCTTCGTCGTCAAGCTGCTCTTCGTTTAGCTCTGAACCGATGTGTGTAGCAGAAATTTGTGATTCGTCTTCATTATTAGGATCAAAGAAACCAGAGATAATGTCGCTTAAGCGCATTTCTTCGGCTTCAAACTTATCCCATTGCTCTAGTAGATAAGTAATTGCTTCTGGGTATTCAGCAACAGAAATCTGAACTTGGTTGATACCTTCTTCAATACGCTTAGCGATAACAATTTCGCCTTCACGTGTAAGGAGTTCAACAGTACCCATTTCACGCATATACATGCGCACAGGGTCGGTTGTTCGACCGATCTCTTTTTCTACAGTCGCAAGTGCAGCGGCCGCGGCTTCTGCTGCGTCTTCGTCTGTCGTTGTTTCTTGCATCATTAATTCATCAGCATCAGGCGCATTTTCGCTAACCTTGATACCCATGTCATTAATCATGCTAATGATATCTTCTACCTGATCTGAGTCGATAATGTCTTGTGGAAGGTGATCATTAACTTCTGCAAAAGTTAAATAACCTTGCTCTTTACCTTTTTGAATCAGAAGCTTTAATTGTGACTGAGGAGTTGGATCCATAGAGATTTATTCTTCCACTCTGAAAGTTGATACAACAGGCGCCAGCTCGCTTACTAAATAAGCGACACGAAAACTAACTAGACGCAGTGAATAGCACAGTATAACAGAATTATTCAGTTCTGACTAGCTGTTGCTACCTTTTAACGCTTGTGTTAGTAACAGACATTCTAGCCTTTCTTCGCTGCTTAAGCCTTGGGTCTTGTCTTTTATTAATAGGGTCTCTAGTCGATAATTTAAACACTGGTCTTCAATAAATTTAAAAGTATTTTTAAAAACTGTCTCTAAACGATCGTCATTTATTTGGTGCTGCCAAGTCGCTAATTTAATCAACGCATCGTACTCTTGGCTACCTCGGAACGATTCTAAAATTTGTGCCGTGGTGATACCTTGTCGTTCAAGCGCTAAGTGCTGAATGCGTAAAAATAACTCAATACCGGCAATTTTCATTTCAGCAAGTTCTGGCATATAAGCAATGCTTGTCGCGAGATTTGGATGCTGTAATAAAACTCCGATAGCTTGGCGCATTGGCGTTATTTTAAATTTACGCTCAATAGCATGCTGTTGCTTTGGAGTCTTAACACGGTTGTTTAATTGTTCTCTTGTTCGACCAATTAAACGGCCTAAATGTTCCAAAATATTTTCTTGATAAAAATCACTTGGGATTTTTTCAATTAATGGTAAAGCATCACTGAGTAGCTTTGCTTTACCTGCATCTTGAGTTAGGTCAACTTCTTGGCTGAGCTTATTAAATAATACTTTACTAAAGTCGTCGGCATCGCTCAATCTTGCTTCAAAGGCATCTTTACCTTCTTTTTGTACCAGTGAATCTGGGTCTTCACCGTCAGGTAAAAATACAAATTTTAATGATTTACCATCGCCAAGATAAGGTAGTGCATTCTCAAGTGCACGCCATGCTGCATCACGACCAGCACGGTCACCATCGTAACAACAAATCACTTTATCTGTGGTTCTAAATAAAGTGTGCATATGTTCTGCGGTTGTTGCTGTACCAAGGGCTGCAACGGCATATTCGATACCTTGCTCAGCCAAAGCAACCACATCCATATAACCTTCAACAATTAAAATATGGTCAAGTTTTTTATGTGCTTGTTTTGCTTCGTATAAACCATAAAGTTCAAAGCCTTTATGGAAGATGCGTGTTTCTGGTGAGTTGAGGTATTTAGGCCCTTGATCGGCTTGCATGACTCGGCCACCAAAGGCGATAACCCGACCGCGTTTATCGCGAATAGGAAACATGAGTCGATCACGGAAAAAGTCAAATTGGCGACCAGGCGACTTTTCAGAAGCAAGCTTTAGCTCTACTAACTGCTCTTTTTGTTCTTTGTTACGGCCAAGTTGCTGGCATAACGCCTCCCATTCACTAGGCGCATAACCAATCATGAATTTTTTCGCTGTTTCACCGCTTAAACCACGCCCTTTGATATAGTCGATGACCATTTTAGAATTAGCATGATGCTTTAATTGATGTTGATAAAAGCGAGCGGCGTGTAACATTAAATCGTAATCAGAGCGCTTTTGTTCTGCAGTGCGTTGAGGACCTGAGCTGCCACCTTGTTCACGAGGCACGTCTAAGTTGAGCATGCTCGCTAGCTCTTCAATGGCATCAACAAATTCTAGTTTGTCGTATTCCATAACAAACGAAATAGCATTGCCATTAGCGCCACAACCAAAGCAGTGATAAAATTGTTTATCCTGGGAGACAGTAAAAGAAGGGGTCTTCTCGTTATGAAAAGGACAACATGCTTGGTAGTCTTTTCCCGCTTTTTTTAAGCCAACTTTTGAATCAATTAGCTCCACAATATCTGTACGAGCGAGTAAATCATCAATAAATTGTCTAGGGATTTTTCCGGCCATAGCTGTTGTTTTTTCCTGCGCTATCTATGCGTTTTAAAATAAGATTTGAACACAAATACGGTGTTTATGAAAGACTAAAAGCAAGAAACCGAGCACTAGGCTCGGTTTGCTTGAATCATACATCTGTATGTGGGGGTTAGGCAGTTAATCGTTGCTTGATTAAGCCAGAAATCTTACCTAAATCGGCACGACCTTCAGCTTTGCTTTTGATAACTCCCATTACCTTACCCATGTCTTGCATACCCGCTGCATTTGTATCAGCAATAGCCGAGTCAATAAGAGCAATGATTTCTTCTTCACTCAATTGTTGAGGCAAGAATTCTTCAAGTGCTTTAATCTCATTGGCTTCAATTTCAGCTAAATCTTCACGACCCGCATCAATGTACTGGGTGTAAGAATCGCGACGTTGTTTTACAAGCTTTACTAAGACAGCGGTGATACCGTCGTCATCAAGTGTAATTTGCTCGTCAATTTCACGTTGCTTGATTGCTGCAAGTACCATGCGGATTGGCTTAAGACGTTCTTTGTCTTTTGCCTTCATCGCATCTTTTTGCGCATCTTTTAGCGTTAATAAAAGGCTCATTTATACAAGACCAAATACTGATTAGTATAATTTAACGCGACGTGCGTTATCGCGAGAAAGCTTCTTCATGTGACGCTTTACTGCAGCAGCTTTTTTACGCTTACGCTCAGCTGTTGGTTTTTCATAGTGCTCGCGACGACGAACTTCTGAAAGGATACCTGCTTTTTCACATGAACGCTTGAAGCGACGAAGTGCTACGTCAAACGGTTCGTTCTCTCTTACTTTAATTACTGGCATTAAAAATTCACCTACCTAAATAATGAGCGTTGCTCAAGTTGATCGAATAACGATCAAGTGGTTCAAAAATGGTGCGGTATTGTAATCCGAAGCAACACCACATGTAAAGGATAATATTAACAGAATCTGAGTCGGCAAAATAGTGCTAATTTGTTTCGCGTTGATACAATCTACAAATGACTTGGCCTGCAGTTTTTTCTTTTAAAAGCAGCCAGTTATCAGGAGTGTCTAAATTACTAAGCTCACTTTCAACCTCTACATAGATAAGAGCTTGCTCAGTTAACCAGTGATTTGATTCGAGCAAAAAACAACTTTTTTCGGCTAAATTCTGACGGAATGGTGGGTCAACAAAAACCAAATCAAATTTATCGTTCTCAGCATTATTATTTAAGAGTGTTAGGCTGTCCCCATGCTTTACTGTGGCATTTTTAAGTTGCAAAGTAGCGATATTGCTATTCAACTGCGCCGTTGCGCTTTTGTCGAGTTCGAAAAATACTGCGCTGGCTGCAAAACGAGAAAGAGCCTCAAAACCAAGCCCTCCAGAGCCGGCAAAGCAATCGAGTACGACTGCGTCACGTGTATCTTGCATTAGCCAGTTAAATACAGTCTCTTTAATACGATCTGTGGTCGGACGTAAGCCCTGCACATCTTTTACGGGCAGTTTTCTGCCACGGAATTGACCACTAATGATACGAATAAAGCCATTGGCTGTTTTATTGTTAGCGGCTTTAACTGGGCGTTTAGCTGTTGATTTTTTTCTCATTTAACTCACTAATCATTGGTAACTGACCACTTGCTCAGATAATATTGTAAGCAATGGCTAGCGTGTCATTTTTCTAAAGCGCTAAAAGTGTTAGTATTGCGACCCTAGCGATAGATGGTATCCGTTTTAGTTTGGCTAAATTAGCTGGACTACCACCAAACTATTATTCATGTAAGTTTATCAGATTTTTATAAGTGGTTATTAGCAAGTATGGCAAAAAAAAGTAAATTCTTGTCTTGGTTTGGTTTTGGCAAATCAGAAAAACAAAAAGCAGAGCAAACAGCGACTGAGGCTGATAACCAGAAGCAATTAGAAGAACAACAGCGCATCGCTGCTGAAAAGGTAGAAGCTGAACGTTTAGAGCAAGAGCGTATTGCTGCCGAAAAGGCCGAGGCGGAACGCTTAGAACAAGAGCGCATCGCTGCTGAAAAGGCTGAGGCTGAACGTTTAGAGCAAGACCGTATTGCTGCCGAAAAGGCTGAGGCTGAACGTTTAGAGCAAGAGCGTATTGCTGCCGAAAAGGCCGAGGCGGAACGCTTAGAACAAGAGCGCATCGCTGCT
>NZ_JBPNYQ010000001.1:293505-294247 GCF_051235485.1 Pseudoalteromonas nanhaiensis
CTGAAAAAGCAGAGGCTGAACGTTTAGAGCAAGAGCGCATCGCTGCTGAAAAAGCAGAGGCGGAACGTTTAGCTCAAGAGCAGCAAGCGGCAGAACAACAACGCCAAGAACAACAAGCTCGTCTTGCTGAGCAAGAAGCAGCAATGAAATTAGAGCAAGAACGTGCTGCAGCAGAACAGGCGCAGCGTGAAGCTGAGCAACTTGCAGCAGAAAAACGCGATGCTGAACGTGCAGAGCAAGAACGCATTGCTGCCGAA
This sequence comes from Pseudoalteromonas nanhaiensis, assembly GCF_051235485.1. Lineage (NCBI taxonomy): Bacteria > Pseudomonadati > Pseudomonadota > Gammaproteobacteria > Alteromonadales > Pseudoalteromonadaceae > Pseudoalteromonas > Pseudoalteromonas nanhaiensis. Next base: position 293,763 of record NZ_JBPNYQ010000001.1, read on the forward strand.
AAGGCTGAGGCTGAACGTTTAGAGCAAGAGCGCATTGCTGCCGAAAGACGCGATGCTGAACGTTTAGAGCAAGAGCGCATTGCTGCTGAAAAAGCACAAGCAGAGCGTTTAGAGCAAGAGCGTATTGCTGCCGAAAAGGCAGAGGCGGAGCGCTTAGAACAACAGCGTATCGCTGCCGAAAAGGCAGAGGCGGAGCGCCTAGAACAAGAACGTATAGCTGCCGAAAAGGCTGAGGCGGAACGCTTAGAACAAGAGCGTGTTGCTGCCGAAAAGGCAGAGGCGGAGCGCTTAGAGCAAGAGCGTATCGCTGCCGAAGAGGCGGAGCGTTTAGAACAAGAACGAATTGCTGCAGAACAAGCAGAGGCGGAACGTTTAGAACAAGAACGAATTGCTGCCGAAAAGGCCGAGGCGGAGCGCTTAGAGCAAGAGCGTATCGCTGCCGAAGAGGCGGAGCGTTTAGAACAAGAACGAATTGCTGCAGAACA